>SVMQ01000043.1 GCA_015067375.1 Oscillospiraceae bacterium
CGCACAGCGTTCATGTTATGCTGCTTCATCATGGCGAGGTCTTTGCGCATCTGCGCTTCGCTTGCGTAATAGCCGCTTTCGGGATAGCTGTCGTGGCGGTTTGCGCCCAGCAGCTTTATCGGTGTGCCGTTAAGAGTAACGATGCCGTCTGTGACCGCTATCTCCCTGACGCCGACTTTTTCGCCTATCACTTCATCCTCTGTGCTTATGACGAGATCATACAGCACAGGCTTCTCAGCCGACCACAGCTGTGGCTCGTCTATGACCATGCTTACGGAAGTTCCCGCCTGCGCCTTTGCGCTGAATACCACACTTCCATCAGGCGCTGTAAGCGTGATATCAGCGTCGCAACCTTTAACTTCAAAGCCAAACACTGCCCTGCCGTCATGAAGCGTTGTGGTTATCGTGTAGTCCGTTACCCTTTTCTTCGGACGTGATACTACATAAACATCACGGAATATGCCAGAAAGACGTATCTTGTCCTGATCCTCGAGATATGTACCGTCGCACCATTTCAGCACTGCTGCGGTTATGCGATTTTCGCCCTCTGCGAGAAAAGGTGTTATATCGAACTCAGAAAAAGCATGGGATACCTGAGTATATCCTACAAACTCATCATTGACGAAAAGATACAGGCAGCTGTCAACGCCCTCAAAGGTCAGCAGGCGGTCATTGCCGTCAGGTGTATAGCTGTATGTGCGCCGATATACTCCCACAGGCGTATCATCGGGGACATATGGCGGATCGTAGGTTATGGGATAGCAGATGTTCGTATACTGCGGCTTGTCGTAGCCATAAAGCTGCCAGTTTGACGGCACAGGGATGGTATCCGTAAAGGCTGCATTTATGAAATCATCCTCAAGGTCGATGACGCTGTCGTAGTATCTGAAGCCCCACTCGCCGTTGAGCATCTCCACACGCGAAGAACGCTCCTTTGACAAGAACGCATCCTCGCCCTTTGCAAAAGGAACGAACCAGCAATGGTCGTCCTGTGTTCCTATATGCAGTGCGCTGGGGTCTTCATGATATATCAGCCTGCTTTTGGGGCTGCCTTTTGCTGAGATAAGTTCTAAGTTCATTTGTAGCCTCCGTCAATTAGATTTCTCGTACACTCCGATAAAGGAGAGCGTAGGTGCAACTCTGGAATCGGTGATACTGATAGTCAGCCTGTCAGCCTTTACCGCGTTTTTCAGCGGAATTATGCGCTTATAGCCGACAACAGTGCCGCTGTATATCTCCTCATAAGCATCGCCACGATGAGCGGTTACAGTAAAGCTCTCAATGCGCTGGCTCAGACGGATGTTCTCTTTAAGTACGATGTTTGAGATATCCACAGGCTTGTCCCAGCGGATGTCTATCTCTGCCGCTGTAACTCCGTCAGCGGTGCGGAAATAACTGTCGTAGCTGTCACAGCGGACGTTTTCGATAGCAAATCCGTCAAGGCTCTCATTGCAGGTAAGCTCTGCGTTGTCCAACACATTTTTACTGAAATTACTGCGCAGATACACGCCTATCTCCTCGAGGCGCTTTACGTCATTTTCGTGGAACAGACCATCGGGCGTTGGCGGAATATTCAGCAGGAACGTCGCATTTCCGCCGACTGAGCAATTATACACATTGATGAGGTCGTCAAGTGAGCGCACCTTGTCGTCCTCGTGCGAGTGATAAAACCATCCGGGGCGTATGGAGGTATTCACCTCCGCAGGATACCATACGAGGTCTGTTTCGCCCTGCAGTATCTCGCGGCTTCCGAGGTCGCCGTCCCATGCGTGTATCTCACGCTTGCGGAATTCCTCGTTATCCTCGTGCTGGCTGTTTTCCACTATCTTTTCGGTATCCCTCGTGCGCGCTGGGACAACGCTCCACTCTGCTTTTCGCGTGTAGCCTGCCTCGTTGCCGCACCAGCGGATATCAGGTCCGCAGACGTTGATGCAGGCATTGGGCTGTAATTCTCTTATAGTTGCGTAATATCTGTCCCAGTCATAATACTGCTTCTTGCCGTTTTCGCCCTCGCCGCAAGCTCCGTCAAACCATACCGAGAACACCTCGCCGTAGTTCGTCAGAAGCTCTGTAAGCTGGTATACGAAGTAGTCGTCGTATGCCTTACCCTGACCGTACAGCTTGCAATTTCTGTCCCATGGCGAGAGATATACGCCGAACTTTATACCATATTTCGCGCAGGCGTCAGCAACCTCTTTAACCACATCCCCCTTGCCGCCTCTGAAAGGCGAGGAAGCGACGGAGTGCTGTGTGTACTTGCTCTGCCACAGGCAGAAGCCGTCATGATGCTTGCAGGTGAGGATAAGTCCCTTCATTCCTGCGGACTTTATCGCTCTCACCCACTGCTCCGCATCCAGCTTTTCGGGGTAGAAGATCTCGGGAGATTCCTTGCCGTCGCCCCATTCCTGCCCCGTAAAGGTGTTTACGGTAAAATGTACGAAGGCATAGAATTCCAGCTGCTGAAATTTCACCTGACGCTCAGAGGGTACGGTCTTTATCAATAATTCATCAAAGCTCATATAAATATCCTTTCCAGACATTAAAACTGTTGTTACATAAAGTATAATACATTTCAAACAAGCTTATCGGAGCGGTCGCAGACCGTTTCCAGCGACAGCACGCAAGGTCTCTGTTATAATTCTTTATCCACCTGTCGATATCTGTGACTGATCAATTTTCAGCCACTTTAACCAGGCTTAGTATTGTTTGCATTTCTATATTCCATCGGCGTCATACCGTTGTATTTCTTGAACACAGTCCCAAAATAGCCTGCATCGGAAAAACCTGAGTTCAATGCAATTTCAGACAACGAAGCGTCGGTGTCAGCAAGCAGCTGCATAGCCTCCTGCAAGCGGCGGCGTGTGATGTATTCGTTGGGGCGGATATTCATAGTCTGACGGAACACCCTGCATAGATACTGCGGTGTTATTCCTGCCTCATCTGCAAGAATGGTAACGGGAAAATCCTCTCTGAAATGCTCTTCGATGTAGTTCAGCGCAGGCATAAGAATGTCGCTCCTGTCGGCACCGCCTGCAACGCTCTTGTCAGAGACCAGACGATGGAACTCCATGAGATACTGATAGACGAGTCCTGAACAGGTATAGTTTCCATAGACCTTATCGGTCTTCAATGCAACGAACATTTTGTCAAACAGCTTAAGCATACGGGTATTATCGTCAGGCGTTACGACAACAGGTTTTGTAAGCCCGAGCTGTTCCAATATCTGATCGCAGGCGTACCCATCAAATACCACCCAGCGCACATCCCACTTTTCGCAATTGGGATAATATTCGTGCGGGACATTCGCGGGGAGAAAGAAATAGCAATTATCTGTGAGAGTTACGGTCGTGGCACCGTATTTCAATGTTCCGTTTCCCTTGGCACTATACAATATTTGGTGCCAGCAATAACCTTCGGTGCGTCTTGTGTGGCCATGATATTCTGTTCCGCCTATGCCTGTCAGGAATACAGGCAGATCCTTTACCTGTTCTATGTACGGATACACATGATTATTGACCTTTCCTGCCATGAGATCACCCTTTCGTGTTTATGTTATCAGTTTAATACTTTTGAGTGGGAATGTCAAGCGGGAATTGGATTTTTGAAATAGGATATATCAGAGATCACTTTGAGTATATGGCAGATTTCGCTGACTGATATAGATTTTTGAAACTAAAACTGCGGAATGATTTCATAATTTGCGATTGACTGGATATTCGGAAAATGGTATCATTATTTTAGTGAAAGTATGCAAATGCTTACAGAAAGGATATTTAGTTATGAACACACCTCTTGCACACACACCTCCCATGGGCTGGAACTCCTGGAATACATTCGGCTGGAATATAAACGAGGAGCTTATACGAACAACAGCAGACTTTTTTATTGAAAGCGGACTTAAGGACGCGGGCTATGAATACATAGTGATAGATGATTGCTGGAGCGAAAAGCAGCGCGATGAAAACGGCAGACTTGTTGCAGATAAAAACAAGTTTCCTAATGGCATCAAGCCTGTTGCTGATTATATCCACTCAAAAGGGCTTAAATTCGGTATGTATTCCTGTGCAGGAACTCACACCTGCGCCGGCTATCCCGGAAGCTTTGAGCATGAGTTTGTAGATGCTGAAACATTTGCGGAGTGGGGCGTTGATTATCTTAAATACGACTATTGCTACAAGCCTAAGAGCGCTGACGGTGAGAATCTGTACAAGCGCATGGGGATGGCACTGAGAAACTGCGGCAGAGATATCCTTTTTTCCGCCTGCAACTGGGGCGCTGATAATGTCCACAGTTGGATAAGAGAATCGGGTGCAAATATGTTCCGTTCCACAGGTGATATTCAGGATAATTGGTTCTCTGTGAAGAACATCGTGGATTCGCAGCTTGGAAAGCAGGCGTATGGCGGTGTCTACTGCCATAATGACATGGATATGCTGATAGTGGGAATGCACGGCAACGGAGACAACACAGAGGTTCTCGGAAGTCTGCCAGGCGGCTGCACAGACACCGAATACAAAACGCACTTCGCGCTTTGGGCGATCATGAACTCGCCGCTGATGATCGGCTGCGATGTGCGCAAAATGTCCTCGGAAGCAAAAGAAATACTGACAAACCGCGATATCATCGCTATCAATCAGGATATCGAGGTAAGAGGCCCCTACTGTATCCGTCAGTGGAACAACCCCGAAAATGTTTTTGCACTTATCAAGCCGCTGAGTGGCGGCGATTACGCGATTGGAATGTTCAATTTCAGCGATAAGAAAAGTGAGATGTCACTGCAGTTCTTCGATATCGGTCTTCCTGCTGCTTCGGGCAGAGGTCTGGAGCTTTATGACTGCTATTCTCATTCGGTTATCGGAACATTTACTGAACGATATGCAGCGCAGATAGAATCCCATGATTGTGTGATGTTCCGCGCAAAGGTCGTGAAGCTCTGATGGCGGACTATAAAAACTGCATGGAATGCGGTGCAGACCTGCTTGCAGACGATATCGCAATACACCGCAAATTAGTTCAGCGGAATGCAGAGGAATTCTACTGCATCGACTGCCTGGCGGAGCTTATGGGACGAACGCGCCCTGAGATAGAAAAGCTGATAAAGTACTATCGCGAAAGCGGACAGTGCACATTGTTCAGGTGACATTGAAAGGATACAAGAAATGAAAAGAAAACACTGAAATCCGATAAGCAATTCGGTCACCGATCTGTTTTCTCACAAGAAATGTCCGCGGGGAATTCCTGCGGACATTTTTTTGTATAGAACCCATTCTACTCTATCTTGAAATACTCCCAGACCTTCAGCTTGGAAGGAAACTCCTTGCCCTCGGTAAAACGATCGGGCAGATCTGAATATGTAACGATATTATCACTATTGAAGTAGCTTTGAAGCATTTCGACTGTCATGCGCTCAGTATTCAGCCTTGGCGTGCCGCTGAGGTTTGTCAGTATCGCACCGCCACCCGATGTTTCACAAAGAAATTCTCCGTTCCAAAGCATATAATAAAGCCACATAGCCCCCGTTTCTTTGCATTCGTCAGGGTCGGGTATACAGCCGCATTCCGTAAGAGCCAACATCTTTCCACTGTCAGCATTCATGCTGTTGAGCTTGTTATACTGATCCAGTTTGGATGAATGGTCATTTGCTTCTCCGTAATAGTCAATACCTGCAATATCATAAGAATTAGGATGCACCATACAGTGCTTTGTCTGACCGTTCCAGACCCAGATGATATTAGTAAGCTTGTGATAGTTCTCGATTCGGTCAAATATGATATACCAAAGCTTCTGGAACACTTGATTTTCAACAGAACTCTTATTATGAACTCCCCACCAGAACCAGCTGCCTGAAGCCTCATGCAATGGTCTGAAAAGCACGGTCACTCCAGCTGATTCAAGTTTTTGCAGCTTGCTCGCGATAACATCTATATCATGGATGACCTGCCTGTACTCCTTCGTTCCAGGAGTTACTGCATTTATCTGATTCCAGTTGATGATATCCTCCTGATAGAACGCATGACCCATATCAGGATCGTCGATATCTCGTGGCACATTCCAGTGCCAGGTAAAAGTCACCAATCCCCCACTCTCGTTATGCCACTCAATAGCCTCGTCAACCATCGTTTCACTGATATAAGAGCCTGTACAGTTGTTGAAATCAAAGCCTTTCATTGCAGGCATATCACCTGTATTATCATAATATGCGATATCCTCAAGACAGTCATCGTTCTTCATCTGCTGCGCGGTGAGGATCTGATCACCGTAGATGCTGCGCAAGAACTCAAAAACAGCTATAGTATCCTCGTTTGAGTTTTCAGAAACAGGCTTTGTCGGATCAATGGTCTTTGCTTCAAATGATGCTAACAAGGCATCGATATCCGTCTGATAAGACATTGCCTTCTCCATATTGATATCACCATCGACCATAGCAACAGGCACAGAAAGCGGCTCTGTAATGTTCTCTGCTGCCTCCTGAGTGACAGGAACTGATGTTGCTGTTGTAGTCTGCCCGTCAACGGAAGTACTATCAACAGAAGTCTCACTGCAGCTTGTAACAGATATCATCATCACTGCCGCAAACGCGGCTGACAAGAACTTTTTCATTATAAATTCCTTTCTGTACGATCACAAACTCTTTACACGATCTGAAACAATACCACGCCGATAACGCAGATAACACTTCCGATCAGATTAAGCTTTGAGCACCGCTCCTTACGGATAAGTCCGATAAAGAAAAGCGCGACAAGTATCATCGGCTGGATAAAGGAGTAATTTGCAAGGCTTATCGAGATAACAGCATTTTCAAGCAGCATTCCTATTACATTGGGGATCCTCGCAAGAATTACTTTAAGTGCGCCCTGTTTGTTCTTTTTCACGATCTCCGACGGCTTTATCATAAAAAACATTATAATAGCTATCAGAACGAGCGCAGGCAGAAGCTGCATCGTCGGGGAGATATATGGCGTAAACGCTTTTATCACAAGCCCGTAGCCGTACTTCGCAGCAAGATAAAGAACAAGCGGAACAGCTATCTTTCTGTATTCTATCTTACCCTCCTTGCCCGAGCGCGCAATAAACACAAGACCAACTACCGTTACTGCTATGCAAAACAGTTTCAGCAAACGCATATCTGCACCATAAAAGATATCGGTCACATAGGAGGCAAACAGCGTTACGCCGAGCCACGCCTTAAGCTCAAATGCAGACAGCTGCTTAAGCACAAGCGCGCTCATCTGAAACTCGAGTAGCTTACACAACGCGATCAAAAGAATTGCTGCAAAGCTCTGCCATGTCAGCTGAAAATGCAATTCCTGAAACGGCAAGGCAAACAACAGAAACACCGACATCGACGAGCACATAAGAAATGTGAACTCGTTGCCTGTAAATTTTGCTTCCGACACAGCATACTTGTCACTAAGCGAGGTCGTCGTGTAGCACGCTGTCACTGCCAACATCATTATTACAACATTCATGTCACCATCTGACCTTTCACCGTTTTCTTTACTGGTCTTATTTTACCACAAGCGCATTTACATTTCCATTGTCATTTTAAGCATGATTTATTGCAAATCCGCGCACAAAACAGCAATAATTACATCATTGTTATCCAATATTTTTTTAATACAAGATACGGGAGCAGTTTGTATCTGCTCCCGTAATTATTATGTAGATTTCTATCAGTCGCTCGACTATCCGCTTCATCCGCGTAGCCTTCCCCTACCTATAGTTCATCAGATAACAGCAATCAATTCCTGCTAAAATCGCTGCCGCGTTTATCATAATCCCGACCGCAGGCGCTTTACCTTTAGCTGCTCGCCTCCTGTCGAAGCCACGGAGTTATTGAGAGGATTTAACAGCATGCGGAGCGATTTTCTTATTTGACCAAGGTATCGATAACGTCAACAGTAGTCTCTACATCAGAACCATCGTTACGATCACCATATTGTACCATACACACATCAAAACTCAATACTGCGAACTAATGCCGCACTCATCATTACGAGTACAGCTTGATTTATTATCTTTAATCATACTATAACATCATCACATACACATTCAGAAAGCCGTCCTGATATGCCAGAACAATGCCATTTGCATACCGAAATATACTTGACATTGCTGAAACAGCGATGTATAATACTGGTAAAGATCAATAAATTTTAGCTGATTGTAATTTATACTTATTAGCAGATTTATATGATCAATTTGTAGTTTTAGGGAGGGAAGAAAATGAAAAAGATCTTATCATTTTTGTTGAGCCTTGTACTTGTAAGCACTCTGTTGCTCTCAGATGCAGGCATTGTTGTTAATGCAAGCGCGGCAAGCAAATACACTTCTTTAGGTCAGACCTACATCACGCTTGATGGCGAGCGTTATCAGACAAAAGCATATATAGATGCAAACGAGGATATATTCGTTTCTGTTTCCGCAATAGATACGCTTCTCGGAATCAAAGCAAAATCGAAATTCAAGGTGAGCGGAAAGCCATACGGTAATCTTACAAAGGCTTGTTCCGATGCAGGAATGGAATCATATGAATACGATGATGTTCTGAATTATGTATATATCTGGAGCGAGGTCTTGGAGGATGAATTCGGCTCAGACGCCGACCTGACAAGAATTGAATACTATAAACTCGGCACGCCCACGGATAAACACATTACATTCAAGAGCTTTTTCAATATTCTTGATAGGGCAGTAAAAAAAGCCGCTCCGAAAAAGCTTGCGGACTGGAAGAGCATATCCGAATTCAAAACGCTTCGTTCCTCTAAAAAAGGTGTTACCCGAATCGACGCGGCTATGATCATCCAAAGAATGGCGGCACTTCTTGGAAATGAGTATTGCGATTTTAATCATGATCTTGGACTGGTCACTCCGAAATGGGGCAATGCGATGGGTGAGATCGAATCTGCACAGAAAAAATGCAGAGTTAAAAATATATCCCCGTATAATTACGGCGGATTTGAGACCTCAGAGTGGATATATGATCAGAACTGGGACTGGAGGATGCTTTCGGCCCACTTCGTTATCGGCAGAAAGTCATTATACAGCGGAAATATTCTTTTTGATCTGGATGAAGAGAATAAGTCCATGCATTTTGACAAGTACATAACCTCTAAGGAAACGATGCTTGCCGCAGCACGTCTGCTGGACTCTGTAGAAAAAGCTAAAAGCACCTTCATGAAAAAGAGTACAGATCCCTCTGTGCGAAGCTATAACGAAAAGATCATCACTCCCGAGATCGTGAGATTTGCGTCTGAGATGCCTGATATTTCGGATGAAAATATCCCCGACTGGAAGGGTGTGATCTGGCCGGAGGCAGTTGAAAACGGATCTCTGCAGGCAGACACCGTTACGGATATGATCAAGATGTGGTCACAGTGGGGCTTTAATTCGGTACGTTATTACATTCCTTACACTATGCTTTTTTCGCTTGATGGCTCAAAGGTAAACGAAGCTGAGCTTAACAGGCTTGACCGTATCGTTGCTGCCGCTATGAAGAATAAGATACATATTGAGCTGGTATTTAGCGGACTGCCCGGTATGAACCAGGATCTGTCAGAAAACCAGTTTATTATGGGTGGACAGTTTGATCTTTTCTACAATCCCGAAAAACAGAAGCAGGCAAGGCTTGTATGGGAAACACTTGCAGAGAGATATGCGGCACTACCTAATTCTGTGCTCTCATTTAATCTACTTCAGGAGATCCTGCCCGGTACGGATGTCAACCTGCTGTATGATGATGACATAGCTAAGGTATATATGGATCTGATCGACGGCATAAGGAAATATGATCCCGACAGATTCATTGTGTTTGAAGATCCTCCATACGAAAATAATACACAGCGTACCGAAATCGTAACAAGAGCAATTTGCAACAAGTACGATAATGTTCAGGTCGCTTATAACTATGGTGATCAGCCCTTTATATATTACCACATGACTGTTGAAGAGGGTGAGCATCTCGACAACTGTCCACGCTCGATGTTTGAAGCAGAATATCCGCGAAAATATTATTCGCTTAACTGGTATCTTAACCCTGAGAATCCACTGATCATGACAGGCGAGCTTCCCGCGGGCACGACTATTGATTTCGAAATATGGCAGATATACACCGAGGACGCTGACATTATTGTAAAAGCTGATGGAAAAACGATCTATTCCGAACATATAAGTCAGCCTGAAGGATTTTCTGAATACAAGGTGTCAGCAGCGCTTTCAGGCAGGTTACCCTATCGTGACAGTCAAAAGACGGTCAGTGTTACTCTTGAGAAGGATACCGAAAAAGTAGAGATCATCATTGATGGCGGCGAATGGGACTGCATCAACTGGAGCGGAATGCTCGTAACGCTTCCTGAAGAATATGCGGTGGAGCGTATGTACCGTCCGTCTGTTTATGAGTTTTATCTTGAGCATGGCAGAATGCCTGAGGGTGATGAATGGAGTCAGCTTTATCCGCACCTGCGAAAGACCTCCGAGATAATAATCGCCCCCTTTCTTGATGAAGGTCATACTCCATCGAATCATATCATCATCAATCCCGATGTTACCTATGCGACAGATTCGATATACCACGTGTCAGATATAAACGCTATTTCCGAATGGATCAAAAAGGTACAAAGCAAAGATCTTGGCAAGGTGATCATGAGATATGAGAACGCATCCTTCAGCGGCAATTATTATTCATGTATTCGTTATTACGACGATTTGCTGAAGAGTTGCAAGAAATATAAACTTGACTGGTACACAAATGATTTCAGCTACAATAACTATGTTTATGTCCCTGATCATCAGTCCTATGCACTTGAGGGATGCTGGCCTGATTCCAAAAATGTGAAATACTATGATGGCTGGTTAAGAATTGACATGATGAATGTATACCTCAAGTATCTTGATGTAACAAAGATCAAATAAAATCAAACAGAACACCCTCATCTGCTACACACAACTCAGCAGGTAAAAACGGACAATAGAAAAATTTCCTCCTGTGGTATAACCAAAACCATAGGAGGATTTTTATGTCAAGACAGTATGCACACCAATGAACGTTTAGAAATATAAGCTTCGGCGGAGATATCTCACTCCGCCGATTTCATTATTACTTACTCTGCCGACCACTCCACACAGTCCTCCATGACCCTGCCGTCGCTGAAATACGCCCGCACGATCACGCTGTTATCTCCTGCGGCAAGAGCGACATTCTTCCATACAAATACCGTCGGAAGCTGTGCATCATGTACACCCTCACCGATGCTGACGCCGTTTACAAAAAGCTCGGCACGCCCTGCGTTGGAATATGCCTTTACCTCGGGAATAAGGCGGCTGCGCCCGCTGAAACGCTTGTCTGTAAGCCACACCATAGGCTCGCTGTTCCATACCGACTTGTAGAAATAATATGCGTCCTTAGGGATGCGCTCACGGGTGACAAGTCCCTTGTCATTCTGACCCTTAGTGTCGCCCTCCTCCCTGACGTCAGAGGCAAAGTCAAACATACACCAGATATACTTGCCCCATAGGTACTGCCTTGCCGCAAACTGAGCCCAGATACGCTCGTGCATGGCAGACTGATAGTTCTCGTAGTGACGCTTGCCC
>SVMQ01000044.1 GCA_015067375.1 Oscillospiraceae bacterium
GCGGCTGTCGCTATCGGTGAGGACGCTGACCTGGATATCCTCGCACGCTTCACAGGCAACCCCGACAGCGTTGTTACAGCGCACAACGGCGAGGCGCTTGCAAAGCTCATCAAGTTCGTTGCCGTTACATCTTCCCAGATCGGCAGCCGCAGCGTGCGCCTTGCAGAAACAGAGGACGATCTGCGTACAAAGCAGGAGTCCGCTGCCGAGCAGATACGCGAGTTCGCTGAGAGCGACGAGATCACCGCAGATATCGAGGCTGGTTGGTAATGTCCTTCATCGGCTATGCCGTATCGGTAAAGGGCGCATCGCATGAGGAGTCAGGCACACCATGTCAGGATTCCGCAAGAGTACACATCACAAAGGATGTGGCGATCGCGGCTGTTTCCGATGGCCACGGTAGCGAAAAGCACTTCCGCAGCGACGCGGGCAGCGATATGGCAACGCGCGTCGCTATACGTTCCTTGATGGATTTTACAGAGCGCAACGGCGGACTGGATAAGATGTTCCGCGACAATCCCGAGAACGCCGCGCGCCGCATCGCCGGCAATATCATATACAGCTGGAACGGCGAGATAGACGCGCATATGCTCTATACTCCGTTTACTGATGCAGAACACGCGATAAGCCGCAAGCACGGCGGCATCCCCGTCGAGTCGGTGTACGGCGCTACGCTTATCGTTGCGGCAGTGACGGGCAGAGGGCTGTTTGGGCTGCAGATCGGCGACGGAAGCTTTGCAGCGCAGGAGCGCGGTGCAATGCGCTTCCCCATGCCCGAGGATGACAGGCTCATCGGAAATCTGACGACATCACTGTGTGATAACGACGCGATCGGCAGCTTTCGCTGGTTCTATCAGGCTGGAACGTTCCAAAGCGTCATCCTGTCAACTGACGGACTTATCAACTCGTTCAGAAGCAGCGAGGATTTCCTGCATTTCGGTGAGCGTCTGACAGCAGCGGTATCTTCCAAAAAAACGCATGAGCTTGCCGAGCATTTGGCGGAACGCTCAAAAGGCGGCAGCCGCGATGACATTTCCGTGGCAGTTCTCACTAAAAAATAGTGACATTTATAATGGGAAATGCTGTCTGCTATTGACTTTTTTTCGATAATGATTTATAATAAAATAAACTCATGTATAAAAAGGGGGAGTTGTAATGGAAGAGCGCAACACTTTACTTATAGTAGACGACTTCGAGTTCAACCGACTCATGCTCAGCGACACTTTCAGCGACCGCACCGTTATTGAGGCGGACAACGGTCAGAAGGCAATAGAGGAATTTGAAAAGCACAAGGGAGAGCTGTGTGCAGTCCTGCTGGATATCATGATGCCCGTAATGGACGGCTTCGGTGTTCTGGAATACTTTGTGGAGAATAAGTACATAGACGATATCCCTGTGTTCATCATAAGTGCGGATACATCGGACAAGTCCCTGTCGAGAGCGTATGACCTCGGCGCGGCAGATGTTATTGCAAAGCCGTTCAATATCCGCTTTGTGCGCCGCCGCATCAACAATATCATAGAGCTGTACAACCAGCGCAGACATCTCCGCTCTGTTGTGGATGCCCAGAACAAGATACTGGAGCAGACTGGAAAGAAATAATCAAATGAGTATTATAACGCTGCTTTCGATTTCATATCCAAAGTAGCGTTATATATTTTAGAGTGTAATTATTGACGACAAGCATAATTACTGATTGGTATTTGGGGTGTGAATATCATTGATCTGGATTGATTTTGGAATTATCTGTATAGGGCAGGAGAATAATTCTGTGCCACATGAGATAAAAGACATAGTGGTCGAAGCCTACACAAGAACAGTAGATTCAGAACCCTTTTACATTGAAACATATAGTTTTGATACTGCCGATATGTTATCAGGAATTTGGTATAATATATGGTTGCCTGAACCGATCTGTTATGAGGAATCTTTTTTTGATATATCGACCAAACAAACTCCTTATGTAAATGTAGTGCCAAAATGGACAGGACTTGTGCAAAGGATCCTTTCGTTTTATATTAATGAATCACCTGTCCGAAAAATTGCAGTGTTGCTCCGAGTTCAGGATACCTCAAATGATGTCGTACATCCCCCCTGCAAGCTGGATGATTTTATTCAGGCGCTAAAAGAAGGGAATGTCAAGTGGAACGAATTATATTATGTTCATTTGTAAATGTTAATTTGTCTTGGCATTATTCAACATTACTTACAGTGATTGAATGTATTGCAAATTCAGCTGTACATTATATGTTTATTCCAATGTCATCTGAATAGAAACTGAATAATTTCACGGCAAATTGCCCAAAAAGCATCGTGTTTCGCGCGGTGCTTTTTGTTTTTTTGCGGTATTTTGCAGGATTAACAAAAAATGCTTGCAAAATTCGATTTACTGTGCTATACTAGTAAAGGCGAAAAATATGTTTGGGCATATAATATTAATGAATATTCAGAGCAAGATAATTTCACTGTGACAAAAAGCGGCGGGGCGCCGTTAAATATACAAAAGGGGTAATAATTATGTTGTACACAGAAATGACAAAAGAACAGCTTTCCGCTGAGAAGGCATCCCTCGAAAAGCAGTATGCAGACTACAAGGCAAAGGGCTTACAGCTCGATATGAGCCGCGGCAAGCCTGCTCCCGAGCAGCTTGACCTGTCCATTGATATGCTGCTGCGCTGCCTTGACGGCGACTACAAGTCCTCCAACGGTATCGACTGCCGCAACTACGGCGTACTGGACGGTATCCCCGAGGCAAAGAAGCTGTTTGAGGAAATGCTGGATATCGGTGATGACGAGATCATCGTTGGCGGTAACTCCTCTCTGCAGCTGATGTACGATACCATAATCCGTGCGCTGCACTTCGGTGTTTACGGCGGCGACAAGCCCTGGGGCAAGTGCGACAAGGTAAAGTTCCTGTGTCCTGTCCCCGGTTATGACAGACATTTCGCTATCTGCGAGTCGCTGGGCATTGAGATGATTCCTGTTGACTACAAGGCAGACGGCCCTGATATGGACGTTGTTGAGAAGCTGGTCTCCGAGGATGAGGAGATAAAGGGCATCTGGTGTGTTCCCATGTACTCCAACCCCACAGGCATCACATATTCCGACGAGGTAGTAAGACGCTTTGCAAACCTCAAGCCCAAGGCTAAGGATTTCCGAATCTTCTGGGATAACGCATACTGCGTACACCACCTGTCCGATGACCACGATACACTGCTGAATATCATCGAGGAGTGCAAGAATGCAGGCAATCCCGATATGGTATTCCAGTTCACATCCACATCCAAGATCTCTTTCCCGGGTGGAGGCCTTGCGATAATCGCTGCAAGCAAGAACAACATCGACTTTATCAAGAGCCAGATGACAGTGCAGACTATCGGCTTCGATAAGCTCAACCAGCTGCGCCACTGCAAGTATTTCAAGAACTTTGACGGCATCAAGGCGCACATGAAGAAGCACGCTGCCATCATCCAGCCCAAGTTCAGCGTTGTGCTGTATATGCTGGATAAGGAGATCGCGCCTCTCGGTATCGGCAACTGGGTATCTCCCAAGGGCGGCTACTTCGTTTCCTTTGACGCAATGGAGGGCTGCGCTAAGCGCATCGTGAGCCTTGCAAAGGAAGCGGGCGTTGTAATGACAGGCGCAGGCGCTACCTATCCTTACGGCAACGACCCCAGGGACAGCAACATTCGTATCGCTCCTACTTTCCCCAGTGTTGACGAGCTGCGTCAGGCTATGGAGATATTCTGCGTATGCGTAAAGCTTGCAAGCGTTGAGAAGCTGCTTGCTGAATGATAGTATCCGTACCGCCGCTGCAGCATACAGCGGCGGTATTTCTGTTGCTCTTTTTAAAACGAAAACGACTTATCTTTGACTTTGTCGTTTAAATATATCACGCAGAAATGCGATTTGTGTCGATTTTGTCTAAAATACTCAAATCATGTTGTTAATTTTTAGCCTAAATAACGTTTATGCTCTGTTTGCCTTGCAATTTCCGTGAAATAATAGTATAATTTATAAGTATTGTTGTAACAAAAACAAGGGCGCAGTGCGCCTAAAACAAGAAAGGGGTCACCACTAAATGAAATCTCCGTTCACTAAAGAAGAGCTGAAAAAGCAGCTCGCGGGTATTCTGGAGTATGACTTCAGAACCGATAGCAAGAACGCGACAGACGCACAGCTTTACCGTGCACTGTCTTCCATCGTAGTAAACTACCTCAAGGAAAAGCGCCACGACTATATGCGCAGCGTTAATTCTCAGGGTAAGAAGCAGATCTACTACCTCTCCATGGAGTTCCTTATGGGCCGCTCCCTCAAGACAAGCCTTTACAACCTCGGCATGGAAAAGGAAGCAGAGGCAGCTCTCGCTGACTGGAACATCAAGATCGACAGACTCTTCGAGGAAGAGCCCGATGCAGGTCTTGGTAACGGCGGTCTCGGCCGTCTTGCAGCCTGCTACCTTGACGGTCTTGCGACCTGCGACTATCCTGCAACAGGCTACTCCATCCTTTATGAGTATGGTATCTTCAAGCAGAAGGTCGTTGACGGCTGGCAGACAGAGCTTCCCGACAACTGGCTTCCCGGCGGCGGCGCGTGGCTCGTTCCCTCTCCCGATCAGGCTATCGAGGTACACTTCGACGGCCGCATCAACGAGTACTGGGAGGATAACTACCACCACCTCGAGCACGTTGACTATGCTTCCGTAAACGCTGTTCCTTATGATATGTACGTTTCCGGCTACGACAGCAAGGCTGTTTCCAAGCTCCGTCTGTGGAGTGC
This sequence comes from Oscillospiraceae bacterium, assembly GCA_015067375.1. Taxonomy (GTDB): domain Bacteria; phylum Bacillota; class Clostridia; order Oscillospirales; family Ruminococcaceae; genus CAG-115. The sequence goes on from SVMQ01000044.1 coordinate 4,780, forward strand.
AGAGAGTATGTCCTTCGATATGAGCAGCTTCAACAGCGGCGACTACGCAAAGGCTCTCGGTGCTTCCAATATCGCTCACTCCATCTCCAAGGTGCTTTATCCCAATGATAACCACCAGGAGGGTAAGGCTCTGAGATTAAGACAGCAGTACTTCATGTGTGCTGCTTCTGTCGGCGATATCGTTATGCGCCACATGAAGAACTACGGTACACTGGAGAACTTCCACGAGAAGGTCGCTATCCATATCAATGATACTCACCCCACACTTGCAGTTCCCGAGATGATGAGGATACTGCTTGACGACTGCGGCTACGGCTGGGAGCAGGCATGGCACATCTGCACAAACACATTTGCTTATACAAACCACACAGTTATGGCCGAGGCTCTCGAGAAGTGGGATGTTCCGCTGGTTGAGAAGATCCTGCCCAGAATCTTCTCCATCATCTGCGAGATCAACCGCCGCTACTGCGAGGAGCTGTTCAACAGAACACAGAACAGCGAGAAGGTTACAAAGATGTCCATCATTCAGGACAACAAGATCCACATGGCAAACCTCTGCGTTGCTGCTTCCCACAGCGTAAACGGCGTTTCCAAGCTGCACAGCCAGATCATCAAGGATGACGTATTCAACCTGCAGGCTACAGACAAGCCTTCTCAGTTCAAGAACGTTACTAACGGTATCGCGTACAGAAGATGGCTGCTCCAGTCCAACCACGGTCTGACAGACCTGCTGTCCGAGTGCATCGGCGAGGGCTTCAAGAAGGACGCATCCGAGCTTATCAAGTTCCAGGTATTCGCAAACGACAAGTCCGTTCTCGAGAAGCTTGGCAAGATCAAGAGAGCAAACAAGGAGCGCTTCGCTAAGTATGTTGAAAAGACAACAGGCGTTAAGCTCAATGTTGATGGCATCTTTGACGTACAGGTAAAGCGTCTGCACGAGTACAAGCGTCAGCAGCTCAATGCACTGAACATCATCGCAGACTACAACTACCTCAAGCAGAATCCCGACGCTCCCTTTACACCCAAGACATACATCTTTGCTGCAAAGGCTGCTCCCGGTTACTACATTGCAAAGCAGATCATCAAGATGATCTGGTGCATCGGCGAGGAGATCAAGCACGATCCCAAGCTGCGCGAGAAGCTGCAGGTAGTATTCCTTGAGGACTACCGCGTAACTCTGTCCGAGATACTCATGCCCGCTGCTGAGGTCTCCGAGCAGATCTCCCTTGCAGGTACAGAGGCTTCCGGTACAGGTAACATGAAGTTCATGCTCAACGGCGCTCTTACAGTTGGTACCTACGACGGCGCTAACGTAGAGATCCATGAGGCTGTTGGCGATGACAATATCTTCGTATTCGGTATGAGAACACCCGAGGTAAACGAGCTTCGTCTTAAGGGCTACCACCCCGAGCAGTATATCAACAACAACCAGACCATCAAGGATGCTATGCAGCGTATGTACAACGGCATCAATGGTGCTACATTCGAGGAGCTTGCTAACTCCATCAAGTTCAAGGACTTCTACATGGCACTTGCTGACTTCGACAGCTACCGCGGCACTCAGCAGTACATCAGCGAGGTCTACAAGAACGCTGAGGAGTGGAACAGAAAGTCCCTCTTCAACATCGCAGGCGCAGGCCGCTTCTCTGCAGACAGAGCGGTTACAGACTACGCACGCGACATCTGGAATCTCAAGTAATTTTTCATTTAAATGTGCACGGGCGGCAGATTGCCGCCCCTACACGTTTAATTAAGGTGATTTTACACCGCTATATATCACGTTCATCGTGTCCAAAATCACAAACTTATTAATAAAGGAGCCTTATTTATGAGCCTTCCCTTATTCGATTGCTTTGACAGCAACTATAAGCATCCATTCGGTGCGCTTCGCCGCGGACAGCCCAGCATATTCAATGTGCGTATCCCTAAGTATATGCAGGTGAGCGATCTTACGCTCGTTATGTTCCGCCCCGGCTACAAGGAGCGTTTTATCGAGCTTACATTGCAGGATGAGAGCGGCGAGGATAACATCTATTACTGCGTGTTTTCGCCAAATAATCTCGGTCTGCACCACTATTATTTCACAGGCGTCATCGACGGCAGACGCCGCTACATCAAGCGCCGCGGCGCGTCTGAGGGCGTTTTCGAGGGCGAGGAGCTTTTCCAGCTTACCGTATACGATGAGGAGCTGTATACACCGTCCTTTATCCGCGGCGGTATCATGTATCAGATATTCCCCGATCGTTTTGCAAAGAGCGGCAAGGCTCACGATGGCGTACCCACTGACCGTATCATGCGCGATGACTGGTACGGCACACCATATTACAAGCCCGATGAAAAGGGTATCGTGCGCAACAACGATTACTTCGGCGGCGACCTGCAGGGTATCATTGAAAAGCTTCCCTATATCAAGAGCCTCGGCACGACGGTGATATACCTCAATCCTATATTTGAGGCTCACGAAAATCACCGCTATAACACCGCAAGCTATGAAAAGATAGACCCGCTTCTCGGTACAGAGGAGGATTTCGTGGAGCTTTGCACCAAGGCAAAGGAGATGGGCATCGATATAATCCTTGACGGCGTATTCTCGCATACGGGCGCTGACTCTGTGTACTTCAACAAATTCGGACGCTACGGCGACAGCACAGGCGCTTTCCGCGACAGAAATTCCCCCTACTACCCATGGTACAGCTTTACTCATTATCCCGACAGATATGAGAGCTGGTGGGGTATCACAACGCTTCCTAACGTAAACGAGAACAACGAGCAGTACACGAATTACATCTGCGGCGACGGCGGTATACTTCAGAAGTGGATAAAGTTGGGCGCGTGCGGCTGGCGACTTGACGTTGCGGATGAGCTTCCCGACGAATTCCTTGACAACCTCAACAAGGCGGTCAAGGCTATGGGTAAGGACAAGATAATCTACGGCGAGGTATGGGAGGACGCTTCCAACAAGGAGAGCTACGGTGTGCGCCGTCGCTATCTCACAGGCGGTCAGCTTGACAGCGTTATGAACTATCCGTTCAAGGAGGCTATCCTGAACTATGTAAAGTACGCTGACCCGAGGGCATTCCGCGACAGCATCCTGACAATTATGGATCACTACCCCAAGCCCGCTATTGATATGCTGATGAACTTCCTGTCCACTCACGATACCGAGCGTGCGCTGACGCGTCTTGGCGGCGAGGAGATAGGCTGGCACGACAAGGACTGGCAGTGCGAGCGCTATCTCGACGGTCAACAGTATATGTACGGTATCTCGCTGCTGAAATGCGCGATGGTGCTGCAGTTCTTCCTGCCCGGTATCCCGTCGGTATACTACGGCGATGAGGCAGGTATGGAGGGCTACCGTGACCCGTTCAACCGCCGCTGCTATCCATGGGGCAGGGAAAACCTTGACCTCATCGAGTTCACAAAGCAGCTTGCAGTAGTGCGCAAGGGAACGCGCGCATTCGAGCAGGGCGACCTGCTGTTTATCGAGGTAACTGACAAGGTATGCGTATTTGCGCGCTATGACAAGATCACACGTCAGGCAGCGATAATCTACCTCAACAAGTCCACACAGGGACACAGCTTCGAGATAAAGAACGACAAGACCGATATGTTCTTTGATTTCAAGGTGGCATTCGACCGCTACGGCAGAGGAATACAGGACGGAAAGATAACTGTATCGCCGTTTGATTATGCGGTGGTATACTGTAAGGTCTGATATTCGCTCATAAGGGTGTGTAATAATGCGTGACGAGATAGAAAGAGTTATCAAGGAATTGCGCCTTGACAGGTCGAGGGTGTTTGAGGTCTCGCATCTGCAATATGCCAGTATCATCCGACGTATCGAACAGACATTCGTTAAAAACGGAGGATCGCTGCACTGGTCGAATATCGAGATGCGCTTTGCTCCGTCGTTATCGGTAAAAACGCAGTACATCGGCGATCATCCGATGTGGATCTCTGAGCTTGAAAGGATAATTCCCGATACGCTGCATTATGTGCTGTTTGAGGACAATGTTGATATGCGCGCTAAGTACTGGGTGTATGAAATGCGTCCGCGTGAGATGATAACGGTGCTGAGCGAGGTTGAGATGCTTCATGATTTCTATATCGTTTCAAAGAAGATGAAGTGGCTTATCAGCGAGTGTCATGAGGATATCGTGTATTTCGTTGGTGATGTCATTGATATTTCAAAGCTGGAACAGTAATTCTGATCTTTATAAAAAAGACCCGTGAAAAATCACGGGTCTTTTTATTTCAGCTCATGCATTATGGTACATATCATATACGATATATCCGTTGATACCGTCCAACGCACCCTCGTATAATTCCTGACACATCATGCATCGCGGCTCCTGCATGGGAAAGCCACTGGTCGGGTATATGCCGAATTCAGAGGAAGTCTTGAAGCCTACCTGATTGTAGAAGTGGTAGTCGCCCTCGACGGTTATTCCCTTTGCGCCGTATTCCTTGACCTTTTCTATGCCGAGAGTAAGCATTGTGCTGCCGATATGCTGATGAAAATAGTCGGCGTGTACCGAAACAGGCGCAAGCATTACTATGTCGTCGCTGTCGATGTGACCGCCGTCTTTGCTTTCGGATAGCGGAAATCCAGAAAACAGGAAGTGTCCTACTATCTTTCCGTCAAGCTCTGCAACAAATGAAAGCTCAGGGATATAGTATTTTGAGATGCGTATCTCTTCGATCAGTGCAATGATATCAGTGCCGTCGGAATAATCAGTACCCTCGCTGAAAGAGCGTAATACCATGGAGATTATGTCCTTGTAGTCGCTCGTTTTTTCGGGGCGGATGGTGATGTCGTTTCGCATAGTGCCTCCTGTGGATCGTTGGTTTATCTAATTATATCACTGCTTTAGCTCAAAGTCAACAGAAAGAACAAAAGACAGCTATTGACATTTGCGAGTTATTATTGTAGAATATCATTGACGAAAAAAGGAGGTCAATATGAAAAAGATACTAAGTATATTAATGGCGGCTGTCATGTCGTTTGCCCTTGTCGGCTGCGGCATCGACGGCATCGAAGAAGCGATAGTGAATGATGTTGTCAGCTACCTTGAGGATGACGGAGCGGCTTCGGCAGCGCCGTCGGAAGAAGCGGCACAGCAGACATCCGCTGCCGACGAGGATACGCAGGCGGATATTGCAGAAGATGCGGAGAAGACCACTTCGGCTACCGAGGTAACAACACAAGCCACAACGACGCAGGCGACTACAACAGAGCAGACCACAACGGTGACTGAGCCTGTCGTGATCGAGCCGACAGTCGAAGCAGAGCCTACGCTCGACCCCGATGGCTCATACACTACCAAGGATGATGTAGCGCTGTATATCCATCTTTACGGCTGTTTGCCGAGTAATTTCATGACGAAAAAGGAAGCGCAGGCGCTTGGCTGGGAGGGCGGCTCTCTTGAGCCTTATGCTCCTGGAATGTGTATAGGCGGCAGCCATTTCGGAAACTATGAGGGTCTGCTTCCCGAAAAGGATGGCAGAAAATATACCGAGTGCGATATCGACACGCTGGGCGCAAAAAGCCGCGGTGCAAAGCGCATCGTATTCTCAAACGACGGTCTGATATACTACACCGACGACCACTACGAGAGCTTCACGCTGCTGTATGGGGAGGAGTAACATGAGAGAGATAACGGTAGACTGCACTAAGATATCCGACAAAGCCGAGCTTCATAAGGTGCTTGCAGAGGAGCTGAGCTTCCCCGACTGGTATGGTAATAATCTTGACGCGCTGTATGACTGTCTGACAGGCATCGCGGATGACACCTGCATAATCGTTGAGGGTCTGGAAGTGCTGGAGGAAAGGCTCGGAAGCTACGCGCTGTCATTCAGAAAGGTAATGCTGAATGCGGCAGACGACAACGAAAAGATCAGGGCAGCTTTTATATGAGAATACGCGCCGAGGCTTTATTTTAAAGGCTTCGGCGCTGTTTTTTACTGTTATGTTTCTATTCTTTTCGTGAAATAGCTATTGTGTTTTCTCGTAAAAATTCTTGACAAATGTTTTTGGCGGGTGTATAATGTGGTTGACAGATCGTGAATGTTTTTTGCTATCTGTTGATAGATTTTATTACTTTTGCTGTATAGAGGAGGATTTATTATGAGAATTGTTAGTCGTTTAGCATCACTCGTATTGGTTGTAGGTTTTATTAATGCAACTTCGCCATGTTATGCACATACTGATTTTGAGAGTAGTAATGAAGAAAATAATTTATATCAAGAGGTAATTGAGTCTTGTTCTAAAAAAAGCTTAGAGTTTGATGCGGCGCATATAGCACAAGAAATTT
>SVMQ01000045.1 GCA_015067375.1 Oscillospiraceae bacterium
TTGTCAAGGATGTGTTCGTCACAGCGCATATCCTCCTGCCAGCCGCCAAGCTGTGTAAGCGAAAGCAGCTTCGGTGCGGCGGCGATGAGCGCGGAATTGAGCTGCTCCTCATCTGTTTCAAGGAAGAAGTCAACGCCGCGGAGAAAGTCCCTTGCGGCAAGCAGCACCAGCGGTATATTATCGTAGCGGTACAAGCACAGGTGCTTCATAAGCTCGTACATCAGGCGGCGCGCCGCGCCGAATGCGCCGCATTTGCCGTACAGCGCGTTTACGATAAGCTCGTTGCGCAGGTTGTAGTAGTCCAGCACGAAGCTCTTTTTGCGGTCGAAAGCCTCGTGGCGCACTGCAATGCCGTTCATGGTGATTATCTCAGTGCCGCGCGGCTTTCTCATGCCGTATTCCACGTCGTCGAACTTTATGAAGAACGGGTAGGGCAGACCGTTGTCGGTGACGGACAGCGGCATAAGCAGCGTCCACCAGCCGCCGTACTGCACATCGGGGTTCGTGAGGTTGTCGAAAAGCGCCTGCGGTGAGCGTATGTCGAGGTCGTGCTTGTGTACTTCGGCTTCTTTGCCGTTCCATTCCGCGCCAAGCTCGAACTGTCGCCACGGCGCGTCGAGCGGTATCATCGCGGCGCTGAACCAGCTGTTTCGGTAGTCCTCTTTCAGCAGGCTCACGAATACGGTCATCTGTTCCAGCGTTTCGGGATGGAACTCCACATCGTCGTCCATCAGTATGACGTGCGTGAAGCCGCCCTCTTTCGCCTCTATCAGACCTCTTGTGAAGCCGCCGCTGCCGCCGTAGTTCTTGTTTTGAAGCACGGTGATGAAGCCGTCGGACAGTCCCTCGCGGTCGAGGGTGTTGCCGTTGTCCGAGAAGAACACCCTGTCGATGCAGGTGAAGTCAAACGCGCGCAGGCGCTCGATATTGCGCAGGACGTATTCCTCGCGCCTGAACGTGCAAACGGCGATGCATACGCTTATGTCGCGCGGAGTGCAGTCGGCGCTGTAGGCCGCGCTGCGGATAAGGCAGTCGTCGTGCGCGGTGACTTCGGCGTAGATATAGCCTGCTTGGGGAAGCTGTGCAAGCTCGGCGCTTACGGTGCAGCCGCTGCTTTTCGCGATGCAGGAATGCTCTGTGCCGTCAAAGCACATCAGCCTTGCGCTGACGCTGCCGCTTGCTTCGGCGGTGAAGCTGACGCGGTCGGCAACGGTATATTGCAGATATTTCGAGTAGCAGAAGCTGTTGTAGTATGTGCCGAAGCTGACTGTTTCGCCGCTTTTCAGTGAGATAGCGCCGCTGCACACTGCACCGCCGCTGAAATACAGCTCGGTATCGCGGTCGGGTATTATCATCTGTTGAAGTACCATTCGGCGTTATCTCCTTTTGTTCAGATTTCCGCACGCGCCGTATCGAGCGCCGCGCGGATGACCTTGTCCATATCGTAGTATCTGTATTGTCCCAGTCTGCCGCCGAAAATCACATCGGGGCGCGACTTTGCAAGCTCCGTATACTGCCCGTACAGCGCGCTGTTGCGCTCGTCGTTGACGGGGTAGTAAGGCTCTGTGCCTCTTTGCCACTCCGCGGAGTATTCGCGGCTTATCACGGTCTTTGGCTGAGTGCCGAATTCGAAGTGCTTATGCTCGATTATGCGAGTGTAGGGGACGTCTGCCGCGGTGTAGTTAACGACGGCGTTGCCCTGATAGTTATCGGTGTCCAAGACCTCGCTCTCAAAGCGCACGGAGCGGTATTGAAGCTCGCCCAGCGCATAGCCGAAGAATTCGTCGATGCAGCCGCAGTACACTGTTTTTGCGGCGGATATCTCGTGCTTTATGTCGGCGTATTCGGTGTTTAGGCGCACTTCTATCCCATCCAGCAGCCGTTCAAATATCGCTGTGTAGCCGCCGACGGGGATGCCCTGATAGCGGTCGGAGAAATAGTTGTTGTCATAGGTGAAGCGAAGCGGCAGCCGCCTGATTATGAATGAGGGAAGCTCATTGCAGGGTCTGCCCCACTGCTTTTCGGTGTAGCCCTTTACAAGCTTTTCATAGACATCCGTGCCGACGAGCGAGAGCGCCTGCTCTTCAAGATTTTTCGGCTCGGAGATACCGAGCTGTGCTATCTGCGCGGCTATCTTTTCCTTAGCCTCGGCAGGAGTTTTTATGCCCCACATTCTGCTGAAAGTATTCATGTTGAAGGGCAGGTTGTACAGCTCGTCGCCGTATACCGCGACGGGGGAGTTTACGAAATTGTTGAACTGCGCGAAGCGGTTGATGTACGCCCATACCTCCTCGTCTGAGGTGTGGAAGATATGTGCGCCGTACTTGTGTACGTTGATGCCCTCGACGCGCTCGGTGTAGCAGTTTCCGCCGATGTGCGGACGCTTGTCGATAACAAGGCACTTTTTGCCGCGGTCGGTCATCTCACGCGCAAATACCGCGCCGAAAAGACCCGCGCCGACGATTAGATAGTCGTACATCCCTATTTCCTCCTAAGCTTTTTGGCAAGCCGCTTTGCAATAAATCTACGTCTGCTCTCGGGCGGAAGCAGCGCACAGCCTATGCGCTTTTTTCTGCTGCACTGCAAGTCGAGGCGCGGCACCTCCGCGACGCGTGCGCCGTTGCTGCGGCAGTATGACGCGAAGATGCCTGTGAATAATTCTCCGAGATAGCCGTCCGTCCTGTCTGACTGAAAATCTCCGTGCAGGGTCTTGCGCCTGTCAAATTCGGCGAGTACAGGGAAGAGTATGCTGCAGTATTCGTGGAAATATCCGCGGCTCATGATGAACATATTGCAGAAGTGCTGACGGCGCTGCGCGAGGTATTCCTCTGCGGTCTTTGCAAGCTGCGGCGCCTGCTGTGCGAGTATCTCGGTAAACAGCCGCAGGTCGTCCTCGTAGTGGTGTATAGAGGTGATGTAGTGTTCGCGCGCGGACAGTCCCATGTCCTCGCTGCGCGGCAGGATGATGTCGTGGGCGGATATGAGAGTGCGCCAGTATTCCTCGTCGCCAAGAAGCCTTGTGCGCTGTGCTTCATTCAGCTGTCCCAGTGCGAGATAGGGGCGTTTCGTGCAGCCCTGTGTGCCGAAGAAGCGGCGGTAGTGGCAGAAGCCGTAGTAGTCCGCTTCGATGTTCTTCCATGCGTAGTAGTGCGCGGTAAGCTCACAGTATTGCCGATTGAGCGCGGATATGTTGTCGCCGCCGTCGTCGCGCACCGCGCCCTCGACGGGTGCGTTAAGTGCCGCGCCGCAAAGTATCGGCTTCCACAGCGGTGGGAGGATATCGTACTGCTTGTGACAGCACATCAGCAGGCTGAGCTTTTCCAACGTTACACCTCTTTCATACAGCTAAGGCGGACAGGATGACTGACCGCCTTTTGTTTACTTCTTTTCGGGGAGCTTCTTTGTTTTCAGAAATTCCTCGTACATATCGCATATCTCGGCGGTATCTCCGAAAGCTATCTGCTTGCCGTGGTCGAGCCACAGAACTTTGTTGCACATCCTGCGTACCTGTGCGATGGAGTGCGATACCAGTATGGTGACCTTGCCTTTTTCGATTATCTCGCGCATCTTTGCTTCGCTCTTCTCGCGGAATGCGCCGTCGCCGACGGAAAGCACCTCGTCCAGTATCAGTATCTCAGGCTCCATCATGCTTGCAATGGAGAACGCGATGCGCGATTTCATGCCGCTTGAAAGCTGCTTGAACGGGCGCTGCTCAAACTCCTGAAGTTCGGAAAATGCGAGGATGTCGGGATATTTCTCATCCATGAATTTGCGCGTATAGCCAAGCATCGCGCCACGCAGGTATGCGTTTTCTTTCAGGTTCAGGTCGCCGTCAAAGCCGCTTCCGAGTTCAAGCAGGGCGGCGATCTTGCCGTTTACCTTTACGCTTCCGTTTGTGGGAACCATTATCTGTGTGATGGCTTTCAGCAGGGTAGATTTGCCTGCGCCGTTCGTGCCCACTATTCCCAGCATATCGCCCTGATACAGCGAGAACGAAACGCTATCCACCGCAACAAAGCTTTTGACCTGATAATTGCGTGTGAGCTTTTTCATTACGAACTCCTTGAGTCCGATATTGCGCAGGTCGCCTATGACGTATTTTATGGATACATTTTTGACTTCGATTATTGGCTTGCTCATATTCTACCCCTATCAGATATAGTACAGGAACTTGTAGTTCTTCTTTTTGTAGATCAATGCTCCTATTGCCAGAGCGACAAGCGCATACGCTGCCGCCAGCAGATGGAAAGAAAGCTGAGGTATGTCGCCTTCAAGAATGATCTTTCTGAAATAACGTATATACACATATATGGGGTTGAGATAGAACAGATACTGTGTCTGCTGTGAATAGGCGTCGATGGAATAGAATATCGCAGAAACATACATCAGCAGCATCGTGAATACGTCGTAGAGGTACTTCATGTCCCTGAACATGATATACATTGCCGACAATATCAGTCCCATTCCGAGATTGAATACGACAAGACAGCCTATAGGATAGAGCAGAAGTATGAACTTCCATGTGAACGCAACACCGTCTATCGCGCAGAACAAGAACAGCATCAGCAGGTTTATTCCGAAGTTTATGAGGCTGGAAACGTTTATTGACAGCAGGAACATATATTTCGGAACGTTCACCTTGGAGAAGATGCCTGCATTGTTGTACAGCGCGGTCATGCCTGTGTTGGTGGACTCCCTGAAATAGCTGAACAGCAGGTTTCCGCAGAACAGGTAGATGATATAGTGATCCATGGTCCTGCCGAAGAACTTTGTGAATACCAGAGCCATTACGCCCAGCGTCATAAGCGGCCCTAGTACGCTCCACAGCATTCCCAGCACAGTGCGTTTATACTTTTTCGTGAAATCGCGCTTTACCAGCTCCTCAAAGAGAAAGCGGTTCTGTTTAAGTTTTTGTAGCATTGTGTCACCTTATCCGGCTGGGTAGCCTGTTTTATCGGTCGTAGACTGTGATGTTAAGACCGTCGTCGCGCTTAACTTGTTTATAGCCTTCGGTGGCTTTTGCGATAAAATCGTTATCTGATGAGCTGTTTGCCCGATAGCTGCAGTATATGATCGTATTATACTGATCCAGGAATGAATCATCCTTGATATTGGCTATACGAATAAAGTTTACGTCATCCCTGATGCCGCGTTTCGTCATGTAGAACTCATAGAAGCCTTCGGCTACATAAGAATTACCTGTCATCACAACGATGCAGTCGTCGTTATAAACATAATTGATCTGTTTGTATATCCATTCGGCACAGTCTCTGTAATAATGAACAGGCTTGAAATTAGCGCTGGTACTCTTTGTGTATGTCGATGGCAGAGTAACAGCAATAAGTACCGCCGCCACCATAGCGCCCGCATGAGCGCTGTGTTCCTTGAATGCCTGTCCAACACAATATACAGCGTGCGCCTGTACCGCGAAAACACACGGTACAATAACGAAGAAATAACGCTCTATCCACAGTGTTGCGTTCGGCGAAAACTTTCCGTATATGAACAACATTCCGAACATTACTATTATCAGCATAAGCGGTATTGCCGGCGCGATATCCTTGCGGTGCTCGTAGGTGTTGTTTTTGAGCTTTATTATTATTGATGCAACAACGGTTATTGCTCCCGCATAGAACATCCATGTCAGTATTTCGTTATCGCTGCAGAAATAACTGATATAATCTATTATCCTTGATAATGATGGCTGGTGCTGCCATGTGGCCTGATTGTTGCCTATGTGATTTCCTGTTATAAAACAGATCAGCCATGGGATATAGGCAACAAAAGGTATGATATAGGCGAAGACCACTTTTGCTTTTACCTGCTTGCTAAGCCACAGGAGAAGGTCTACGCTGAACATCGCAACACACAAGAATACGCCGAAATAATGCGTATAAGTAAGCGGTATCGTAACAGCACCCATTACAACAATATCACGCCATGTTGCGTCGTTGCCTTTTTTGATCCTCTTGATGGAATACAGCAGGTACAGAGAAGAAAACAACAGTACGAATCCATAAGTGCGGTATTGCAGGCTGGCATTTGAGATCACTGCTGTTGATGTCGCCATCAGTACTGCACATAATACACCTGTGCTTTCGTTGCAGATCTCTTTGCCGACAAGTCCGATGAAATATATTGCACCGCAAACTGCAAGTGCAGATAACAGCAGAAGCCATCCTTGACCATAAGGAACTATGTTATACCATATATTGGCTATTACTCTGAAAAGGGGAGGTGTTGTTTCCGGCAGCATCAGTGTTTCGTACACGGATCTTCCGTTTCCGCTGAAAGATACCTGAAACATTTCGTCGAGCCAAAACGACTTGTCGTCAAACAAAGGTACACATATCAAAAGTGAGCTTGCTGCTATCACCGCGTAGATCATGTGATATCTGAATCTGTGCAACTTGTTTTTCTCGTCGGCAAATGCAAACTGTATCGTCAGTATCACTGCAAACATTGCCGCCATATATACTGCGACATGAAGTCCGTACAGCATAAGCGCACATATCTTTGTGCCCCTGCTGCTTTCAAATGATACATCGCCGCCCTCTTTGAAGCAGTCTATTACCGTTTGGTTTCCGTCAAGCTCTATCTCCACCATACCTTTCCATTTGTCCATGGAAAGGTTTATCGTTCTGTCAAGACCGACAGGCACTTTCAGAACGATCGATCTTGTCATGCCGTCAGGTTTTCTGGTATCCTCTTCGATACGCCACATATAGGACTCGCCGTACCACATCCATTTTCCTTCGACAGGTGGCTTGATCTTATATTGCTTGTTGTCAACGGTATAGTGATTTATTACTATTTCATCAGCGCTGGCTTCCGGATTGTGCTCTCCGAGAGCGGTAAATCTGACTTCTTCGTATAATACGCCCGTATGGTTGGCAAAAATGCAGCTCAATAATATGGCGAAAACGCCGAAGATGCAGCCTATCAGCGATATCGCTTTCGGCAGCTCTTTTTTCAGCTTCTTAACGATAAATGCAGATGCTAATATCAGCGCAACTGCGATCACTGCCACTATGAAGCATTTGATAATGACCATCATACCTTGGGTTCTCCTTTGTCTTTCGTGATGTTGCAAAAATACATACTCTATTATTATATATCCATGTTGCGGAAAAGTCAATATGTTGTTTTGATGAATATGTTGCGCTGAAACAACTGATACTTGATCAATGTGGCTATATCCTGTATTGCATAGCCTTGAACAGTTTGTGTATATGCTTGACAAAAGGCGTGTCACATTGTATAATCATAGTATCTGTATTATTTGTAAACGGAAAGGAATATTGGTATGGGTATCGCTATCAAAAAGCTTGAAGCAAATGACATCTCATCATTCAACGAATTTCTTGAAACTGACCGAACTCAGCTTCCGAATTTAAAGCTTTCATCGCTCGTAGAGCCGCATGAGGATATCGCTGTCGTTGCAGGCAAGAGGGGCAGACGCTCGCTTGACGGATTTGCGCAGCGCTATAATTTTGTGGTGGGCGAGTATGGCGGAAATATCATCAGCCTTTCGCGCCATGAGCCTGTAAGGATGAGCGACAACAAAAGCTATATTTTTTCGGGATATGCTATATACAACGGGAAGATGTTCATCGGCATGGATGAGATGGCGCAGGCAACGGATGATATCCGCCCTGTGAATGGCTGCTACGGCGAGTTCAACAGCTGCGTTATCGGCTATGACAGCATACACCTTTCATCTGACTATTTTGGCATGATACCGTGGTTCTATTTCGATAACGACGAGGTGTTTGCCGCGTCCAACAACTATCATCTGCTTTTGCTTGTGCTGGCTGAGCTTGGGGTAAAGCTCTCTATGAACATCCCCAGAAGCAGAGTGAATGCCATTACTTCGGGCTACACCTACGGAAGCGCTTTTTCTGCGGATCTGGATGTAGCAGGATGCAGAATGAACCTGTCATACGAGGAGATCAGCTACTCCTCCGCTGACGGTGTACGGCTTGAACCTACTACTTTGTGGGATCTGGTGTCAGACAAGAACGAGTGGGACGAAGCGGTTTACGAGGATTGCATAAACAAAGCAAGGGACGAGCTGCTGACCAATTGCAGGGCGGTATTTGAGCATCCGAAATTCACAAAGATCGTTGTCGATGTGAGCGGCGGATTTGACAGCCGTGTCGTATTCGCCTGTGCCTGCAGTATGCCCGAAAGGCTGAAAAAGAAGCTCTATACCTACACTCGCCGCAGCGGAACAAAGGACGATGTTGAGATCGCAGCTGCTGTGACCAATATGTTTGATTTTCCGAAGCATAATTACGGCAACACTGATACCAGCAGTCTTTATGATGCTTCGGGTGATATCAATCTTGCGTCCGTATCCCGTAATCTTGGTATTTTTTCTGTCAATCCCTATTTGTATACCGCAAAATATAATGACTATAAGACATTGGAGCTGACAGGCGGCATCGGTGATATCACGCTCGGATATCAGCGCATACGCGGAGAGGTTGACTTTTCGCTTGGCGACAAGCGCCTGATGGCACGTCTTGGCGGCTGCTATCTGCACAACAGCGTGGATGAGCTTCAGGGAGTATTCCGCGATCAGGAGAGGATCATTTTTAATACGCTGGACAAATACAGCTTCTGCGATTGTCTGTTCAAGAAGTTCCATATGCTCTACATTGATTTCAGAAACAGACTCAACTTCGGCTCGGGTCACAATATTGAGAACAATAATATGCGTATTCCTATGGTCGCGTCGAAATATGCGCTCAAGGCAAAATGGATGCATTTCAACAGATTCACTGATAACCAGATACCCGATGAGAAGGTGTCGTTTGACGTGCTGGCTGCTATCGATCCGATTTTTACAGTACTTCCGTTTGCAAGCAATAATGATAATGTTATTCCCAAGCCCGAAAGACTGTTAAAGCCGTATAGACTCAAGGTCGAGCCTGATTTCACCGTCCACCCGGGTCCTAAGGCTGAGAATGCGGAGGGACTTTACAAGAATAAGGCAGTTGAATATATGGACAATATCGACATTGCCGAGCAGATGCTTCTGCATATCTACGACTATTCCGCGGAGTATCAGCCTGTTTGTCTGGGACTTTACAAGGTGCTTCAGCTGTTCAGACAGCAGCCTGAGGACGCAACTTCGGGTCATGGCAGAGAAACTGTCAGAAAGATATACGATCTCTACTATCAGATAAGACTTGTCGAGGCTGCCTGCTCAAAATGATCCTGAACATCCTGAACGAAGGAGTAAAAGATGGCTAATAAAGTCAAAGCATTTTTGAAAAGATTCTTACCGTCTTCTTCGAATACCTTTATGGGTGAGGTAGCTCAGTTAAAAGAACAGCTGCGGCGTATGCAGGAAGAAGAGCTGAAAGCTGTGAATGATCTGCGTTCGCTCGTCATAGACATGACTTCAGACATTTCCGATCGCATTGAGATAATGCAGGGCGAGTTGTCGCAGGTCAAGGCGAGATCAGATTCCGCGATCGCTCAGATATCGCATTTGGAGCGTGGCAGTGAAAGTGGCCGGCAATCGATCGCTCAGGCCGACAGAGAGATCATGGAGTCGGTCTGTGCGCTTGAAAAGCGGCTTGATGAGCTTTCTTCCGCGCTGAAGAGCGTCGGAACGAATGCCGAAAAGGGTGCGAGATCTGCTAGCGAGGCGGTGTGGGCGAATGTCTTTCACGATACCTGCATCAACAGTGACTGGTTGGATGACAAAGCGTTTTCCCCGGGTCGATGGGCTGTCGGCTATCAGATGCTTTATGTGATGTATCGTATACTGGACGAGGTGCGCCCGAAGAATATACTGGAGTTAGGTCTGGGGCAATCCACGAAATTATGCGCCCAATACGCAGCGCATAACAGCGATGTGACGCATCAGGTCGTGGAGCATGATGAGGATTGGATAGGCTTTTTCAGAAGCAATTACAGCGCGAGTATGGCGAATACCGAGATAGTGATGCTTGACAGGGAGATGAAGCCATTCATCAACGACAGCGTTGTGCGGTGCTTTGCGGGGTTTGAAGAGAGATTTTCCGCTCAGAAGTTCGACCTTATCATCGTTGACGCTCCATACAGCGCGGATATGAAGAAGTTTGCGCGTGTCGATGTGCTTAGTATCATTCCGCAATGCCTGTGCGATGATTTTGTCATCATCATTGATGATGCACATCGAATCGGCGAAAAGCATACTATCGAGGAGATCGAACGTGTGCTTAAGGCTGCAAAGATAGATCATAAGATCGGTCGTTACCACGGAGATAAGGAATGCGATGTGATATGTTCGCGCTCGCTCAGCTTCCTTGCAACACTTTAATACAGCATTTCGGTCTGGTCGTATACTTCACTCAGACCGAATGTTTATTATTATGACTTTAAATGCTTGACAAAAAGCTGACAATGCTGTATACTTGATAGATGGTGTATATTATAATATAAGTATGACAAACGCGGCGTGGATATAAGGAAATCAGTATGTTGAATGGTATAGTTATTTCAGTTGTAATTCCCATATACAATGCCGCCGGAAGTCTGGGGCGCTGTCTTGACTGCCTGCTGGCGCAGACGCACGAGGCGCTGGAGATAATCTGTGTGAACGACGGCTCGACGGACGCCTCGGCTGATATACTCGAAGATCATGCGAAAAAAGACAGCAGGATCAGGGTCATCACACAGCGCAACAGCGGCGCAGGCGCTGCGCGAAATGCAGGCTTTGAAGCGGCAACAGGTAAATATGTGATTTTTCTTGACTCGGATGATATATTCGAGCCTGATATGCTGTATTCCATGGCGGAGCGTCTGGAGACGACGGGTGCGGACGCTGCTGTGTGCCTTTATGATGCGTTTGACAGCAGTACAGGAGAGCCTGTCATCAACTGCTGGATGCCGCCTGAGGAGCTGATGCAGCTGTCGGTGTTTTCTCCGACAGAAAGGAATGACTGCCTTTATCAGCTCGTGCAGGGCTGGCCCTGGGATAAAATGTTCCGTGCGGAGCATATCCGAAAG
>SVMQ01000046.1 GCA_015067375.1 Oscillospiraceae bacterium
GTGATACTGTTGTCAATTCCGTTGTGGGAATGGTGGGACTTCTGCCCACGCTCGCCGCTGCAGAAGCAGGCAGGACTATCGCGCTTGCAAACAAGGAAACGTTGGTTGCAGGCGGTCGCCTTGTTACCGATCGCGTAAGAAAGCACAATGCACAGCTCCTGCCTATAGACAGTGAACATTCCGCGATTTTTCAGTGCTTGCTCGGAGCGCAGGGAAACCGCTTTGAAAAGATATTGCTTACTGCTTCAGGCGGCCCTTTCTTCGGAAAAAAGCGTGAGGAGCTATACTCGGTTACTCGTGAGCAGGCATTGAAGCACCCTAACTGGTCGATGGGCGCGAAGATAACTATCGACAGCGCAACACTGATGAACAAGGGACTGGAGCTTATCGAGGCTGTACGTCTGTTTGACGCGAAGCCTGAACAGATAGAGATAGTCGTTCATCGTCAGAGCATCATCCATTCCGCTGTGGAATTTGAGGATGGTGCGATCATTGCACAGCTTGGTGTGGCTGATATGCGCATCCCGATACAGCTTGCCCTGACTTATCCGCAGCGTTTGCCGTGTCCGTCTAAAAAGCTTTCGCTGTTCGAAGTTGGAACACTTACCTTTGACAGGGCTGACGAGGACACATTCACTTGTCTTGCTGCTGCAAAGAAAGCTATCACGATGGATGGCAATGCTCCTTGTATCGTAAATAGTGCGAATGAGGCTGCTGTTGCGCTGTTTCTTGCCGATAGGATTCGTTTTCTTGATATCGGCGAGGCGGTATCTTCCGCGTTAGAGGAGATACCTTTCATCGCACAGCCTACACTTGAGGAGATTTTACAGACACAGCGCGCCGCTGAGGAATATGTACGAGCTAAATTCGGAGGTCATTGATGCAGATCGTTTTTGCAATCCTTGCTTTTTGCTTTATCATCATAATACATGAGCTTGGTCACTTTGTTGCAGCAAAGCTGAGTGGTGTTCAGGTCAATGAGTTTTCTATTGGCATGGGGCCTGTTCTTTTCCGCTGGGGAAAGGGGGAAACTACTTATTCATTGCGCCTTCTTCCTATCGGCGGTTTTGTTTCGATGGAGGGAGAGGACGGTGAGAGCAGCAATCCGCGTGCGTTCAACCGCAGACCTATATGGAAGCGAATGATAGTTATACTTGCAGGCGCTGTTATGAACCTTATTCTTGGTTATTTTGTTACTCTTGGTTATCTTGCTACATGCGATGATATTGCAACTACTACTGTCAGCAGCTTCCGTGATCAGTCTGTCAGCAGCTCACAGCTGATGATTGGCGACAGGATAACCGCAATTGATGGTCTGCCTGTTTTTACGGCGAGCGATATAGTATATAAGCTCCAGAACAGCGATACAAAGAACGCAAATGGCAATCTTGTTATTGATATAACTGTAAAGCGCGACGGACAAAAAGTCGTTCTTAATGATGTGGAGTTTGCAACAAAGCAGAACAAGGACGGCAGCGGCTCTGTTTACCTTGATTTCACGGTGCTCCCGATGGAGCAGACCTTTGGAAATATGGTGACTGAGAGTTTCCGTGAATCCGCGTCTATAGGTCGCCTTATCATCATGACGCTGATAGATATGGTGCGCGGAAAATACGGTTTGAATGATCTTTCAGGCCCTGTTGGCGTCGTTCAGGTCGTTAGTGATACGATTGCAACGCAGGAGGTATGGCTTCCCGATTTCCTGTATCTGTTCGCTTTCCTGACGATCAATGTCGGAGTTTTCAGTCTTCTTCCGATACCTGCGCTTGATGGCTGTCGCTTCCTGTTCCTTGTGATCGAGGCTATACGTCGCAAGCCGCTCAAGCCCGAAGCTGAGGGTATGGTGCATTTCGTTGGATTTGCGCTGCTTATGGTGCTTATGATCGTGGTTACGTTCAATGATATTACAAAGCTCTTCACGGGAGGCTGAAATGAGTAGAAAAAAAGTAGATCTTGCTGGGCTTACGCTCGGCGGAGATAAGATATATATCCAGTCCATGCTGAATGTTCCCGCTTGGGATGTTGAGGGCAGTGTGGAGCAGGCAAAAGCGCTTGAAGCAGCAGGCTGTGAGATAGTGCGCGCGGCTGTGCCTACTATGGATGATGTTCGACTGATACCTGCAATAAAGTCAGCGGTGAAAATCCCTCTCGTGGCTGATATCCATTTCGACTACAAGATCGCGCTTGCCGCTGTTGAGGCAGGCGTTGACAAGGTGCGTATAAACCCTGGCAACATAGGCGCGCCTGACAGGGTAAAGGCTGTTGCGGACGCTTGCAGAAGCCGCGGTGTGCCAATAAGGATAGGTGTTAACAGCGGCTCGCTTGAAAAGGAGTTGCTTAATAAATATGGCAGCCCCACTGCTGAAGCGCTCGTTGAGAGTGCGGAGGGGCATATCAGATTGCTCAATAGGTATGATTTTGATGATATAGTGGTAAGCATCAAGTCCTCTGATGTAAGGTTGATGATAGCCGCTTATCGTTTGTTTGCGGAGAAGTTTGACTATCCGCTGCATCTTGGAGTTACCGAAGCAGGCACTGAGCGCATGGGTGTGCTGAAATCCGCTGTAGGTATAGGCTCACTGCTGTGCGACGGCATAGGTGATACTATCCGTGTATCGCTGACTGCTGACCCTGTGCGCGAGATATTTGCCGCACAGGACATACTTAAGGCTTGCGGCATCGGCGGCGGAGTCGAGATAGTTTCCTGTCCGACCTGTGGCAGGACGAAGATTGACCTTATAGGTCTTGCACATCAGGTGGAGGATGCCTGCCGCGATGTGAGGAAGAATATCAAGGTAGCAGTGATGGGCTGTGCGGTAAACGGCCCAGGAGAAGCTCGTGAGGCTGACATAGGCATTGCGGGCGGCGACGGCGAGGGTTTGATATTCAAAAAGGGCGAGATACTGCGAAAGGTGCCCGAACATCAGCTTTTGAGTGAGCTTTTGAAAGAGATAGAAAAATTATGATTTCGGAAGGAAGTATAAAATGTCAGCAAAATTAAGTGAGCTTTTTGATACACTGACACTGCCGCCTTCAGTAGCGGACGGCAGCGTGCTGAAGATAGTACATAATGAGAGCAAGGATACTCTGATGATAAATCTGGAGCTTAGTGATACTGTATCGGCTTCCGATATCATTTCGCTCGGTGGGCAGTTGACCGAGGCACTCAATGGTGTTGAAGTATCGGTATTCCCGAAGTATCACAGCTCTTTGTTCACTGCTGATTATCTTGTGGAGATAATCGCGCTGCTTAAGTCAAAGTTCGGTGCAGTCAACGGCTATCTTGACGATGCGGAGATAACCGATGACGGCGACACTTATGAGATATCTCTTAAAAACGGCGGTAAGGATATACTGCTGGGCATGGAGATAGATAAGAAGATCGAAAAGTATGTCAAAGGCTTCTTTGGCGTAAAGATAAATGTAGTGTTCACAGGTACTGCGGAGCTTGACATCGCAAAGGTACTTGCTGAGGAGCAGGCTGCACCGCTTCCTGTTATCACGTTCGCGCCTACTCCTGCGCCTACAGAAAATAAGTACTCAGGCGGAAACGGCGGTTCTCGCGGAGGTGGTGGCAGACGTCCTGCAGCCCTTGAAGAGCCTAAGGAGATCATTCTGCCTTTTGAGCATGAGAAATTCGACAGCAAGGCTTCGTTATTCTTTGGCAAGGGCATCTCAGAGGAGCCGCTTCGTATGTCCGAGGACTTCAACGAGGGCGATGAGGTAACGCTTTGGGGCGAGGTGTTCAAGACCGAGGAAAAGACCTCGCGTGACGGAAACACGTTTATTTTTACGGCGTATTTTTCGGACAAGACCTCTTCACAGATCCTGAAGATCATCACTCCCACTGATAAGTCCGAGCCTGTAAAGAACAATATAAAGGCGGGCAAGGCTATCATCACGACAGGTAAGTTTGAGTTTGATACATTTGCAAAAACTCTTAATATACGTCCGAGTTCCATCGCAAATGTCAAGGTAAAGCAGCGTAAGGATAACAGCGAGGAAAAGCGCGTTGAGCTTCATATGCATACCAATATGTCTGATATGGATGCGCTTACACCTGCTGGCGACCTTATAAAACAGGCGTATGCTTGGGGTCACAAGGCGATAGCCATAACCGACCACGGCAACGTACAGGCTTACCCTGAAGCGATGAACACTGTCGAAAAGATACGCAAGGATGGCGGAGAGATGAAGATCATCTACGGCATGGAGGCGTATTTCGTAAATGACAGCGGTGCGCTTGTTTCGGGCTGCAATGATGTCAGCGTCAATGATGATATCGTCATATTCGACATTGAAACAACAGGTCTTAGCAAGGATACAGAGCGTATCACTGAGATAGGCGCTGTAAAGCTCCGAAATATGGAGATAGTTGAGGAGTTCCAGACCTTTGTTAATCCCGAAAAGGAGATACCTGCCAATATCACTGAGATAACAGGTATCACAGATGAAATGGTAGCTGATGCGCCGCATGAAAAGGAAGCACTTGAAGCTTTCATCAATTTTGCAGGTAATTCAGTGCTGGTTGCGCATAACGCTGACTTTGATACGGGCTTTATCCGTATCGCCTGCGAGCGACAGGGCATAGACTACAGCATCCGCTATATAGACACGCTTGCGCTGTGCCGTGCCGCGCTTCCGCATCTCAAGAAACACAAGCTTGATATGGTCGCAAAGGAATATAAGTTAGGAAACTTCAACCATCATCGTGCTATCGACGATGCGAAGATGCTTGCTCTGATATATCAGCGTCTTATTGCCGATGCAGGCAAGGGAAGGACGCTTGAAAAGCTAGGTGATCTTAACAGCATCCTTGGAAATGTGGATGTCAAGAAGCTGCCTACATATCACATGATACTGCTTGTCAAAAACAAGGCAGGCTTGAAAAACCTGTACAAGCTCGTATCTTATTCCAACCTTAACTATTTCTATAAAAAACCGCGTGTACCGCTGTCGGAGCTGCAAAAGCACCGCGAGGGTCTTATCGTGGGCAGTGCGTGCGAGGCAGGCGAGCTTTTCCGCGCGATACTTGACGGAAAGCCTGACAGTCAGATAGAGGAGATAGCTTCGCTTTACGACTATCTTGAGATACAGCCCATCGGAAATAACGCGTTCCTTGTCCGTGAAGGCATGGTCGCGAATGACGAGGGACTTCGCGACCTCAATCGCAAGATAGTTGCGCTCGGTGAAAAGCTGAACAAGCCTGTCGTTGCGACCTGTGACGTGCATTTCAAGAATGCTGAGGATTCCGTTTTCAGAACCATCCTGCAGGCAGGTCTTGGCTTCAAGGACGCCGACAATCAGGCGCCGCTGTATCTGCGTACAACAGATGAGATGCTTGCAGAGTTTGAATATCTCGGCAAGGAAAAGGCTCATGAGGTAGTAATAAAGAACACTAATCTCATCGCTGACATGGTGGATGAAGATGTGCGCCCGATACCTAAGGGTACATATACTCCGTCTATCGAGGGCGCTGAGCAGGAGCTTCAGGATCTCTGCTGGTCGCGTGCGATGAACTGGTACGGCTATAATAACGAGATACCCGAGATAGTTTCGGCTCGTCTTAATAAGGAGCTTGACGCTATCATAAAGTACGGCTTCTCAGTGCTTTACATGATCGCACAGAAGCTGGTAAAATACTCCGAGGACAATGGCTATCTCGTTGGCTCGCGTGGCTCGGTCGGCTCGTCCTTCGTTGCAATAATGTCGGGTATCTCTGAGGTAAATCCTCTCGCACCGCATTATCGCTGCCCCAAGTGTCGATATAATGAGTTCGTGACAGACGGCTCGGTAGGCTCAGGCTTCGACCTGCCGCCTAAGAGCTGCCCTCACTGCGATATCGACATGATAAGGGACGGTCACGACATCCCGTTTGAAACGTTCCTCGGATTCAAGGGCGACAAGGCACCTGATATCGACCTTAACTTCTCAGGTGAGGTACAGGGCAAGGTGCATCGCTACACAGAAGAGCTGTTTGGTAAGGATCATGTGTTCAAGGCAGGAACTATCTCAGCTGTGCAGGATAAGACTGCTTTTGGCTTTGTAAAGAAATACTGCGAGGAGCGCGGTATAACCTACAACAACGCCGAGATGGAGCGCCTTTCAGTCGGCTGTACAGGTGTAAAGCGCACCACATCACAGCACCCTGGCGGAATGGTAGTTGTGCCGAATGAGTTTGAGGTATACGACTTCACCGCCGTTCAGCATCCTGCTGATAAGACTGAGAGCGACATGATAACAACGCATTTCGACTTCCATGCGCTTCATGATACCATTCTTAAGCTTGACGAGCTGGGTCACGATGTTCCTACGCTGTACAAACATCTTGAGGATATGACTGGCATGAAGATCGCGGATGTATCTACGACTGACCGTGATATCTATGACCTGTTCGTATCTGTTGCGCCTCTTGGCATCACGGCAGATGACCTCGGAGTACCCTGTGGAACTCTCGGCATCCCCGAGTTCGGTACTCCGTTTGCAATGCAGATGCTTCAGGATGCGCAGCCGAAGAACTTCTCCGACCTGCTGCAGATCTCGGGTCTGTCGCATGGTACGGATGTATGGCTGGGCAACGCACAAGACCTTATTAAAAACGGCACCTGTACGATTTCTGAGGTTATCGGAACGCGTGACAACATCATGGTATACCTCATGCACAAGGGCGTTGATCCCAGTCTTGCGTTCAAGATAATGGAGATAACCCGTAAGGGTAACGCTATGAAGCTTTTCGATGATACTATATATCAGGCATTCAAGGACAACAACGTTCCCGAATGGTACGTCGAGAGCTGTAAAAAGATCAAGTATATGTTCCCGAAGGCGCACGCGGCGGCTTATGTAACGGCAGCAGTTAAGCTGTGCTGGTTCAAGATAAACCGTCCTTGTGAGTTCTATGCCGCTACACTGACAAAGCACACTGAAAACATTGAAGTTGAAACGGTGCTTAAGGGACAGGCTGCTGTCAAGGCGCGTATTCAGGAGATACAATCCATGCAGAAGCCAACCGCTAAGGAAGAGGGCATTGCTGATGCACTCATGCTCATAAATGAGATGATGCTTCGCGGCATAGGAGTGCTTCCTGTTGACGTGAAGAAGTCAGGAGCGGCTACCTATCACGTTGAGAACGGAAAGCTGCGTCTGCCGTTCCTTGCTATTCAGGGATGCGGTGAGAATGCCGCATATCGTCTGAAAGAGGTCATCGATGCAGGCGACTACATCTGCGTTGACGATATTCAGAAGCAGAGCGGTCTTAACAGCAGCGTGATGGAAAAGCTCACTGAAATGGGTGTTTTCAAGGATATTCCGCAGTCCGCTCAGATGTCCTTGTTTTAACAGATATGTCGGTTTGCGCATTGTTTGTTGAAATGTCATGTGCAAACCGACGAAATATATAGTTGCACTTGACACTGTGATGATAATGTGGTAATATAGTAATATGCTACTACGCTAAAGTGCAATACAAAAGGAAGGTAGAAAAAGTGAAAAGATATGATCTGCTTACTCCCGAGGGAACGCGCGATCTGCTGTTTGACGAGTGCATCGCCAAGCGTATCATCGAGGAGAGAATAAGAAAGATATTTACAGATTACGGCTATTCCGAGGTCGTGACCCCCGGATTGGAGTTTTATGATGTATTCAACGGCAAGGTGCGTTATTTCCCGCAGGAAACGATGTACAAGCTCGTTGACGGAAAGAACAGGATGATGGTGCTTCGTCCCGACAGCACCATGCCTATCGCGCGACTTGTTGCGACAAGACTCCGCGAGGAGCCGCTTCCGCTCAAGCTGTTCTATAACCAGAGCATCTTCATGGTCAACCCCAAAAACAGCGGCAGGGACGACGAGTTTGCCCAGAGCGGTATCGAGATACTTGGCGGCAACCGCAAGGCGGCAGATTATGAGGCGCTCGTTATCGCTGTGCAGGCGCTGTCCGCGTGCGACGACAATGGTTCTGACAGCTTCCGCCTTGAGATAGGCGAGAGCAGTATCTTCAGACTGCTCATTGCACAGCTTGATGTGGATGATGAGAAGTCGGAGCTTATCCAGTCACTCATAGAGACCAAGAACTATCCTGCGCTCAACGACGCGCTCAGCAGTTTTGATGGCGCTGCAGCGGATGCACTCAGAGCGCTGCCTACGCTTTTCGGCGGTGCTGAGGTATTCGAGCAGGCAGAAAAGTACATGAATACTGCTGAGCTTAAGGAGAAACTCAGCTCACTTCGCGAGATATACGATGGTCTGAAAGCTGCAGGCATCGACGAGATAAAGGTCGATCTGGGACTTGTACATAAGAGAAACTATTATACAGGCATCATCTTCCGCGGTTATGTGGAGGGTTATGGACTTCCTGTGCTTTCGGGCGGTCGCTATGATACGCTTATCGGTGATTTCGGCAGGAGCGTGCCTGCGGTTGGCTTTGCGGTTAATGTCGAAGCAGCTGCAAAGGTAATGCTGAAAAATTCTGATACTTCTCTTACTGTTGCTCCCGATGTACTTGTCTATGCAGAAAGTGGTGCAGAGGTAGATGGTCTTCGACATTGTGCCGAGCTTATCAAGCAGGGCAGTACCGTTCTTAACTCCGTGTTCGATACACGGGAGGCCGCTGCAAGCTACGCAAAGAGCAAGGGCATCAGACGAATGGATATCGTTACAGCAGGCGGCGCTGTGACTGTAAAGGAGATATAACTGATGGAAAACAAAAAGGTAAGAATAGCTCTCACAAAGGGCAGACTTGAGAACAAGACAGTTGATCTTCTTGACAAGATAGGTTACGATGTATCGGAGCTTCGCGACAAGGGCAGACGCCTTATCCTCTCCATCCCCGGTGAGGACATCGAGGTGGTGCTTGCTAAGGCAGCAGACGTTATCACTTACGTTGAGCATGGCGTGTGCGACATCGGCGTTGTCGGCAAGGATACGATAATGGAATACGGCGGCAAGTTCTTCGAGATAACCGACCTCGGCTTCGGCAGGTGCAAGTTCGCCCTTGCAGGTAAAAAGGGAGAGGACTTCTACAAGGGCTACGGCGTTAAGACAGTTGCTACCAAGTACCCCAACGTAACAAGAGCCTATTTCGAGGCAAAGGGCATGGACGTTGACATCGTAAAGATAGAGGGCAGTGTGGAGCTTGCTCCGCTCGTGTCGCTCGCTGACGGCATCGTTGATATCGTTGAAACAGGCACGACCCTCAAGGAAAACGGTCTTGAGGTATTCGAGGATGTTGCTCCCATCTCGGCAAGACTTATCGTCAATACCGTAAGCATGAAGCTCAAGCAGGAGCGCATCTCACAGATAGTAAAGCAGATCGAGGAGAATTTATAATGATAAAGATAATCAAAGCAGACGGCGCAGAAAAGGAGTTTCTCGCCGAGGTAGAAAAGAGAGCAGGCGAGGTAAACGCCGACGTTGAAAAGATCGTCAAGGACATCCTTGCAGACGTAAAGGAAAACGGCGACGCGGCAGTAAAGAGCTACACAGCAAAGTTCGACTGCCCGAATGCGCAGTATTACAGAGTGCCCGACGAGGCGATACAGGACGCACTCACCGAGTACAATGAAACCAACCCCGAGTTCGTTATGGCCATGCTGAATGCAGTAGAGAACATCACCGCATTCCACCAGCGTCAGAAGCGTGAGGGCTTCTGCGTAACAGAGGAGAACGGCGTTATCATGGGTCAGCGCGTACGCGGCCTTGATAAGGTAGGTCTGTATGTACCGGGCGGTACAGCGGCTTATCCTTCCTCTGTACTTATGAACGCTATCCCTGCTAAGATAGCAGGCGTAAAGGAAGTCATCATGGTAACACCTCCGCTCAAGGACGGCACAGCAAACAAGGATATCCTCGTTGCGGCTGCTCTTTGCGGTGTTGACAGCATCTACCTTTGCGGCGGTGCGCAGGCTTGTGCGGCACTTGCATACGGTACAGACGAGATACCGCGCGTATCCAAGATAGTAGGCCCCGGTAATATTTTCGTTGCAACAGCAAAGAAGCTGCTTTACGGCACTGTTGATATCGATATGTTCGCAGGCCCCAGTGAGATACTTGTCCTTGCAGACGAAACTGCAAACCCGAAGTACCTCGCCGCTGATCTTATGTCGCAGGCAGAGCATGACAAGCTCGCATCCGCTATCCTCATCACGACAAGCATGGATATCGCGGAAAAGACACAGGCAGAGATCGAGCGTCAGGCGGCTATGCTCTCCCGTAAGGAGATCATCGACTACTCCATCGACAACTATGGCGCTATCATCGTATGCGACGACATGGATTATGCTGTGGAGCTTGCAAACGCGCTCGCACCCGAGCACCTTGAAGTAGTGACAGCTGATCCCATGGAGTACATAGGTAAGCTCGACAATGTCGGCTCGCTGTTCCTCGGTCAGTATTCACCCGAGCCTCTTGGTGACTACTACGCAGGCCCCAATCACGTTCTTCCTACAAGCGGCACAGCGCGTTTCTTCTCTCCGCTCGGCGTAGAGAGCTTCACAAAGCGCTCCAGCTACATCTACTATACAAAGGATGCACTGCTTGACGCGGCTGACGATATCATCCTGATAGCAGAGCGCGAGAAGCTGACAGCGCACGCCAATTCCATCAAGGTACGCAAAGACGATTAAGGAGCTGTAATATGAACAGAACAGCACTGATAAACAGAACAACAAAAGAAACTGATATCTCAGCCAAACTTGACCTTGATGGCGGCGCAAAGGCTGATATCAACACTGGTATCGGCTTTCTCGACCATATGCTGACAGCGCTTGCAGTGCACGGCGGATTTTCTCTGTCGCTGTCCTGTAAGGGCGACCTGCACGTTGATGGCCACCACACTGCCGAGGATATCGGAATCGTCCTCGGTCAGGCATTCAAGGAGGCTCTCGGTGATAAGGCAGGCATAATGCGCTACGGCTCTGCGTTCATTCCCATGGACGAGGCGCTTGCATTCTGCTCGCTCGACATCA
>SVMQ01000047.1 GCA_015067375.1 Oscillospiraceae bacterium
AGATGAACATTCATTTCATCCCCTACGACGACCCGAACACCCTGTACACATACAGTGTTGAAGGCGGCGAAGTTCCGCTGAGAAAGGAATACGGCACGGTATACAGGCGCGTAGGTGCGGTCTCCGGCGATGTCAGCGGCTACATGAACTACATGGGCAGAAGAAAGCTTGGCTTCATGCTGATGAAGGACTTTGATGAGGTGCTTGACGGACTTATGGAGAACGGCTTCACCGACAGCGACGGAGTTCACTGGATGCTGTCAGAGCAGCACTACGCAAGCAGCGTAAAGCCCTATCTGATAGGTGCGCGAACAGGCACGATCGAATGGAGCGCAACGCTGTGTATGCCATACACAAACGACAGCGGCGAGGAGCGGTATTTCCGTCAGCGCATCGACCGCACAGGCGAGAATTACGACCGCTATGAGGTGTTCTATTCCGTGCCGTGCGACGAAAAGGGCGAGATAGAGCTATACTACACTGACGAGTACGCAAAATACGACATCGCCTTTCTGGATGATAAAAGATTCATGCTGCGCTGGATGGTAAGCGAGCATACGTCCTCTGTGCTGGAGGCTGAGATACTCCTGCTGAACAACGATACAAACGAGGTACTCATCAGAAGGAATGTCACAAACCCTGAGATGATGGAAGGCACAGGCGGTATCGCCAAAGCTTTTGCACTCCGTCAGCTTGATCTTAAGGACGGCACGATCATAGCGGTGAAGTACGGCTTTACTTCAACGCTCTATATGTACGACGAGGAGAAGAACGAATTCCGTTATACCTTCCCTGAGATGAAGTACGAAAATGAGTTTGCTGTGACCGATGGCACGAATATCGTTTCGTGGATAGACTCCGAGCGCGGTCTTATCAGCAAAGAGCTTGATTTTGCGACGTTCACATGGTCGGACGTGGATATGCTTGTGGCAGCGGATATGACGATAACTCCCGACCACAGCAAGGCAGACCCATATGATCTCGGCACGGGTCTGAGCTATTTCATGGGCGAGTGGCAGAGCAGCACAGACAGCCTTGATCTTGATATGTTCAATACCGAGATATTCAGCTATTCCGACCCCTGCCTTGGCTTCTATAAGGACGACAGCGGCTACTATATGCTGGGCGAAACGCGCGTGTGGTTCGTCCCCGAGGATAACAGGCAGCAGATGTACTACTTCGATAATGTAACAGACGGCGCGCCGCTGAAGCTGTCGGACGGCGTACAGTACATACAGATGCGCGCTCTTGATGGCTTTATTCACGGCGAGGGCGAGCTTGGCTACTTCGGACTGGTGAACTTCTGCCACAACGACGGTGATCCCATAGCCATCGACGCGCTGTTCGATATCGAGTTCACCGATGAAAACGGCACGCGCTGGGTGCGCACACCCGACCGAAGCGTTGACTGGGGCGGAATCTATGATGCATCGGTGGATAGGGATCATGTGCAGTTCCTCAAAATGATGAACGCCGATGACCCGTCCGACATGAGGTGGTTCAGCTTTGAATTCACTATCGGTGCGGACAAAACGCTCTCGTGGAGCGACGAGCATTACAGCTTTGATATGAGCGTGTTCTCCACAGAGGAGCTTACTACCGAGTTTTCCGCGCAAAGCAAGGCGTCCTCTGACAGGCGCGGACACGGTGAATTTAATGTAAGCGTTTCGTTTTACATTGTCCCTGAGAGCGGCTGTGTTTATGCGCTTCGCTCGATGGGCAACAACATGTCTCAGTGGACATCTGAGTTTGAGCTTTTCTGTTATCGCAACGGTGCGTATGAGCTGCTGAGCGACGAATACAGCGCCTTGAATGTATATGCGGCAAAGTCGCTGTATGTGCTGCATGACAGTGATGACGGCATCGCGCTGGATGTGTACGACGGCGTGGAGCTTACACAGAGCATCCTCGTTATTGAGGGCGATTACACGCTCCATATAGGAGCAGGCAGCGAGATGTTCGGCGTATATCCCGAGCTGTATCTTGTGGTGGACTATCATAAGGACGGAACTCAGTATGCGACAATATACGATCTGTCCGAGGGTGCTGAGCTTATCGGCACATACGACTACGCTAAGATAACACGCAAGGACTGGCAGAGCGAGGACTATTACACAGGCTTTTCGGTGCAGAATGACGACGGCACTGTGACGGTCTATGGCGAGATGTGATAAAACAAAAAAAGGGACGGTTCTCCGTCCTTTCAGGCGAACGATAAAGTACCACCTGCGTCGTCACTCTGCCCTACGACAGGCACAAAGCCTAGTCGTAGGGCAGACTCCGAAGTTCGGCTCTGCCGAACTATCCGAGCAAAGCGAGCATCTTTGTTTGCATCTGTCACTTTCTCGTTCGTCTGATAATATGACTTTTTCGACAAGCTGAACAGCCCGAGGAAACTCGGGCTGTCGTCGTATCAGAAAATATCCTTTTTGTTTTTGATGTGTCGTCTTATCAGTATGCCGATCATCGCCGCGATACACAGCAGCAGGAATACAGGCACCAGCCACTGATTTGCGCTGTCAGGCTGTGCGGACTTCATCTCTGTCCACAGGGTCTGCATCTGCTCGTTAGCCTTGTCGGAGAGGTTGACGAAAACGGTGGTGTTCTTCTCGATGTATTCGTCATCGGGATAGGATACGGGGTCGTTCTGCGTTTCCTCGTCCAGCATCTCAAATGCCGCGGAGTGCGGTGTGGAGTAGCAGATATAGTCGATGTTCGCAAACGCTATATCAGGCTCACACATGAAGTTGATGTACATCTCGGCGGCTTCCTTCTGCTTTGCGCCGACGGGGATGCACATCGCGTCAACGAACAGGTTCGTGCCGCTTTTAGGGATAACGAACGCGAGATCCTCGTTCTCCTCAAGGATAGTCAGCGCGTCGCCTGCATAGTAGGGCGCGAGCCATGCGTCGCCTGCCGCCATCTTGTCGAATATCTCATCCATTACATAAGCCTGAACGACGCTCTTCTGCTCTTTCAGACGTTCTGAAGCGATGATAAGCTCGTCGCTGTTCTCTGTGTTGATGGAGAAGCCCTCCATGATCTCTGCGATAGCGAAAGCGTCACGCGGATTGTCGAACATCAGTATCTGATCGCTGTAGTTCTCGTCCCACAGGATGTCCCAGTCGATCTCCTCTTCGGGGAGGTCTACCTGCGTGGTGTTGTAGATGATTCCTACCGTTCCCCATGTATAAGGCACGGAGTACAGGTTTTCGGGATCGTATGCGGGATTTCTGAAGTTGTCCATGATGTAGCTGAAATTCGGGATGTTGTTCAGGTCTATCGGCTGTATCATCTTCTCCTTAATCATCTTGGAGATCATGTAGTCGGAGGGGATGATGACGTCGTAGGACGCTCCGCCGCCTTTTAGCTTTGCATAAAGCTCCTCGTTGGTGGCGAAGTTCGTGTAGTTCACCTTGATGCCTGTCAGCTTTGTGAACTCGGAGTTTACGTCCAGCGTACCCTCGTCAGCGCCTGTGGAGATGTATTCGCCCCAGTTGTACACGTTGATGGAGATACCCGCATCCTTGAATCGGGTGTAGTATTCCATATCCTGAACAGTGAGAGTCTGTGCCTCAGCCTCGCCTGTTTCGGCGGTCTCGCCGCTTTCGGAGGCTGCGCTGTCGGCACAGGAGCTGAGCAGTGCTGTGCAGAGAAGCAGGGCGGAGGCTGCCTCAAAAAACTTTTTCATTCTCATCAGTAGTCCGCCTTTCCGTTAGCATTCTTATTGTAGCGGCGGTTTTCGATGGTGTTCTTGCCGATAAGCACGATAACTACGACTACAAAAATTATCGTTGACAGCGCGTTGATCTCGGGTGATACCTTCTTGCGCGTCATGGAGTAGATGGTGATAGGCAGCGTCTGAGAGGTAGCGCCGCAGGTGAAGTAGCTTATTACGAAGTCATCCAGCGAGTAGGTGAAGCTCATCATAAAGCCGCTGAGTACGCCGGGCATTATCTCGGGGAGGATCACCTTGCGGAATGCCGTGAACGGGCTGCAGCCGAGATCCTGTGCCGCCTCGAACAGGTTTGGATCCATCTGACGGAACTTCGGCATTACGTTGAGGATGACATAGGGCACGTTGAATGTGATATGTGCTATCAGCAGCGTCCAGAATCCGAACTCGAAATTCATGCGCGCCGCAAAGAACACGAACAGCAGCATCAGCGACACACCTGTTACGATCTCAGGGTTGATGACAGGCATATTCGTGACGTTCATGACGATAGCCTTTGGCACCTTTCTCATTGAGTTGATGCCGA
The DNA here is from genome assembly GCA_015067375.1 of Oscillospiraceae bacterium. GTDB lineage: Bacteria > Bacillota > Clostridia > Oscillospirales > Ruminococcaceae > CAG-115. The sequence goes on from SVMQ01000047.1 coordinate 4,263, forward strand.
CAGCGGCAAGCGTGCCGAGGATGGTCGCGATAATACTGGAAGCGACCGCGATAAGTATCGTGTTGATGAGCGAGGATATGATAAGCTCGTTGCGGAACAGCTTTGCATACCACTCAAATGTGAAGCCTGTGAATGTTGTGCTTTTGGATTCGTTGAACGAGAACACGATAAGCACGAAGATGGGTACATACAGGAACAGTATCACCAGTGCGAGATAGATCTTTCCAAGTCTTTTCATCAGCGCACCTCCTTAAATAAGCACCTGATCGTCGGGGCTGAACTGGTTCATGATAGTCATTATCAGCAGGATTATGACCATAAGCACCAGCGAGATAGCCGCGCCGAGGTGTGGGTTGTAGGAGTTGCCGAGGAACTGCATCTCGATAAGGTCACCGATGAGCAGATTGGAGCCGCCGCCCAGCATACGCGAGATGATGAACGTACTGATCGCGGGAACGAATACCATCGTGATGCCCGAGGTTATACCCGGCAGGCTGAGCGGTACAATGACGCGGAACAGTGTGTTCATATAGTTGCAGCCGAGGTCGGACGCCGCTTCAAGCACGGATTTGTCTATCTTCACCATGACGGAGTACAGCGGAAGTATCATATACGGCAGGTAGTTGTAGACCATGCCGAGGACTACAGCGCCCTCTGTGTTGATGAGCTTTACAGGCTCCAGACCGATAAATTCGAGCATAGTGTTGATGATGCCTGTGTTGCCGAGGATGGTCATCCATGCGCGTGTGCGCAGCAGGAAGTTCATCCACATGGGCAGCATAACTATCATCAGCATGGTACCCTGATGATGCTTCTTCATGCGCGAGAGCATGAATGCGAGCGGATAAGCTATGATAAGGCAGATGACGGTTGCGATTATCGCAAGCCATATCGAGCGCACGAAGATGTTTGCATACTGTCCCGCGTCACCGACATTCTGAAGTGTGAACTCGCCGTCTGCGGTAGTGAAAGCGAAGTACACCACCATCAGCAGCGGCACGGCGATAAACACGACCATCCATACGAGATAAGGCGCGGCAAAAAAACGAAGCTTACTCAATTTCAGTTTTCCTCCTTTGCCTTTTTCATGATGTGTATATCGAACGGGTCAAAGGTCATTCCTATCATGCTGCCGACAGGCTCTTCCTTTGTGGAGTGTATCATCCACTTGTGGTCAACGCCGTCAACTATCATCTCATAGTGTACGCCCTTGAATACAACGCTCTCCACGATGCCTGTCAGCTTTGCTCCTGCCGCAGGGATGACCTTGATGTCCTCGGGGCGGATAACTACGTCGATAGTTTCGTTGGGTGAGAAGCCCTTGTCCACGCACTCAAACTGCTTTCCGCAGAATTCAACAAGGCAGTCGCGCGGCATAGAGCCGTTGATGATGTTGCTTTCTCCGATAAAGTCCGCAACGAAAGCGTTCACAGGCTCGTTGTATATATCAGTGGGAGAGCCTATCTGCTGGATGTGACCGTTGTTCATGACAACAACGGTGTCGGACATCGTGAGCGCCTCCTCCTGATCGTGCGTTACATATACGAATGTAAGTTCCAGCGCCTGCTGTATCTTGCGAAGCTCTATCTGCATCTCCTTGCGCAGCTTGAGGTCGAGCGCGCCGAGAGGCTCGTCCAGAAGCAGTATCTTGGGCTGGTTGACCAGCGCTCTTGCAATAGCTACACGCTGCTGCTGACCGCCCGACAGACGGTTAGTGGTGCGCTTTTCATAGCCGCGCAGGTTTACAAGCTCCAGCATCTCGCCGACGCGGCGCTGTATCTCCTTTTCGCTCATCTTCTTATGCGCAGACCGAACGCGATGTTCTCATATACGTTCAGATGGGGGAACAGCGCGTATCTCTGGAATACAGTGTTTACGTCGCGCTTGTGAGGGGGCAGGTCGTTGATGCGCTTGCCGTCCATCATTACGTCGCCGCTGTTGGGCGTGAGAATTCCGCCGATGATCCTAAGTGTAGTTGTTTTTCCGCAGCCGGACGGACCGAGAAACGTTACGAACTCCTTATCCTTTATATCAAGGTCGATGTTTTTGAGGATCTGTTCTCCGTCAAATTCCACAACGATGTTTCTCAGGCTTATGATATTTCCCATTTCAGGCTGTCCTTCCTTTTTTCAATGAAATGCGGTGCGGCGTCGCCTTTTCCGCGGAGATACCCAAAGTACTCTAGCATATAGTTTAAAGTATTTGCTTGTCAATGTCAATAGTTTTGACGAAAAAAAGTGGGTGCCGCCGAAAATATATGATAATCGTCAAAAACGTGCGGAATTGCTGCCAATGTGTGGAAAATATACCGAAAAACGCAACTTTTTATCCTTTTTTGCCGTAATTATTATTGACTATTCAATGCATATTTGGTATAATATGCTTAACTATAAATATAATTATAATAGTCTAGCTGTGCCTTGCGCACATAAGGGGAATGAGCGGTGCAGAAATATCATGCGCCGTTACGGGGGAAATATGAAAAAGAGGATAAAACGGCTTCTGGCTCTGCTTGTCGCAGGCGCAATGCTCACGGGCTGCGCGTCGGGACAGGTCGCTCAGAGTTCGGAGGTCAGTATAAATATGGTGGATGCAGGCGCTTATGACAATGCGGTGCAGCCCGCGCCTGTCACGACGGAAGCGGAGCAGACTACGGCTTCCGTAGCGCATACAGCGCCCGATACCGTTGAAAGAGAGCCTGAGCGTACTACCGCGGCGACTACGGAGAGTGCTGCCGACACGACTACTACCGTTGAAGTGATGATTGCCTCCTCAACGGAAGCGACCACGGCTTCAACACCGACGGAAGCAACCACGACTACCGCTACGACCGAGGCGACCACTACAACGGCTGCTGCAACAACTACGACCGCCGAAACAACAACGGCAACTACCACTGCCACAACAACGGCTACTCAGCCTAAAGAGCCTGTAGACGAGCCATCTGAGATAGTTAAGAACAGCTACACCGCACTCAATCATGCAGAGGTGCAAGGCGTGTGGATATCCTATCTCGAATACATTGATATGATGCAGGGTAAAACGGAAACGCAGTTCCGTGCGAACATCGCGCAGGCGCTTGATAACTGTTCGGAGCTTGGGCTCAACACGGTGTATGTCCATGCGCGCTCACACGGCGACGCTTATTATCAGTCGAAGCTCTACCCGTGGTCAAAGTACGCGTCGGGCAGCATCAATACTTCGCCGCTGTACGACCCCCTGCAGGTCATCATCGAGGAGGCGCACGCGCGCGATATCTCGGTGCAGGCATGGATAAATCCTATGAGGCTGTGCAGCACATCCGACATGGCGGCATACGGCGACTACACCGTTTCTGACTGGCACAGCGACAGCACGACGCGCGGCGACTATGTCGTTGAGGTGAACGGTTACTATTACCTCAATCCCGCGTATGAGGAGGTCACGGACTTTATCGCGGAGGGCGCGGCTGAGATAGTATCAAACTACGATGTTGACGGGCTGCACATCGACGACTATTTCTATCCCACGACAGAAGCGTGGTTTGACAGCGCGGCATTTGATAAGAGCGGCTATGCACAGCTTGCGGAGTTCCGTTTCGACAACTGTGACAGGCTGGTCGAGAGCCTTTACGATGCGGTAAAGGCTGCAAATCCCACGGCGCTTTTCAGCGTAAGCTGTCAGGGAAGCATCGAAAACAACTACGACAAGATGTACGCGGATGTAGAGAAATGGTGCACGAACAGCGGCTATATCGACTACATCGTGCCGCAGATATATTACGGCTTTGACAATTCCACGCAGCCGTATCTCACCTGCCTTTCCCGCTGGGAGGATATGTGCCGCATCGGCGGAAAACCGCTCGTTGTGGGGCTTTCGGTGTACAAGATAGGCGTAGAGGATACATGGGCAGGCGAGGGCAAGCGCGAATGGATAACGGACAGCGCGATACTCTCACGTCAGCTTGAAGCGGCGCGCGAATGTACCAGCTACGGCGGCGCGGCGCTGTACAGCTATCGCAGCATCTACTCATGCGACAGCGGCGTAGAAGCGCAGATATGGGACGAGATAGCGCTCTACACTCAGCTTATAAAATAATACAGATAAATACAAAATGGGGAAATAAAAATGAAGAGGATATTAAAGAAGCTGCTTTGCGCGGCGCTTGCTGTGAGCGTGTTTGCAGCGGCGCAGACCGCGTATGCAGAGCCTTTGGAAACGGTGGAGGTCACCGAGGATATCATACATGAGGAGCAGTCAGAGCAGACCGCCGTGCCGCGGCAGTGGCAGAGCAAGGTGTATCTCCGCAGCGGAATGAGAGCGGTGACGCTTACACCCGGGCTTGATTATGCGGTGGAGGATGCCTCTGACAGTGCGCTTGCAGCGGAGCTTCCCGTGCTGCTTGAGCAGGTGACGGGCTGGGGCATGAACACTGTGCTGCTGCACACCGACTGCAAGGAGCAGAGCTTCTATGACATAGAGCTTAATTCGGGTACCAGCGTGCTTGGCACATCCATAGACTTTTTCCGCGAGGCAGGGCTGTCCGTATTCGTGGTGCTGGATGTGAATAATATGATAGCCATGCTTGCTCAGCAGGGCATCGACATCAAAAACGGCTTTTCCGCGTCTGTTCACAAGTTCGTGATGAAGTACGCGTGCGACGGCATCCTGCTGACGGATTACTATACCGAGGACACTGCCGAGATGTATGCGCAGTATATGCGCTCGGGCTCGGGAATAGGCTACAAGAACTGGCTGTATGAGACCAACGAGTATATCGTGCGCAGTATCTCGGAGATAATCCGTCGCACCAACAACAGCGTTGCGGTGGGTCTTATGATAAACGATATGTGGGCGAATGCATCCAGCAACGAGCTTGGCTCGCCTACTGAGGACACTGTACAGGCGCTGTACGACGGCTTTTCCGATACGAAAAAGTACATCGAGAAGAATTATGTTGATCTCGTCATGGTCAAGTGCTACGGCTCTACTTCCGACTATGCGCTGAATTTCGACACTGTCGTGAAGTGGTGGTACGACCTCGCTGAGGAAAACGGCGTAAAGACCTATGTGCTGCACCTCAATGAGCGCATCGGCATGAACAACTGGTATGAGGATCAGCTCTTGCGTCAGCTTACGGTGCTGGAGGATTATGAGAACATCGGCGGCAGCGCGTTCAATTCTTTTGCTTCGCTGCAGGCAGACCCGCTCGGCACTACCGACACGCTGATGAAGTATTTCGCTGAGCAGATAAACACCGAGACCATCTTCGAGGATCTGGAGATGATCTCTCCGACGTCACTGAGCTTCGTTACCTACGACAACACGGTAAAGTTCATGGGTACGTTTGACGAGAACTTTGATGTGTACTTCGACGGCGCAAGGATACAGCTCAACGAGGCAGGAAACTTCTATTTCAACGAGCCGCTTTCCGTCGGCTGGAACTCGTTCACGATAGAACACAAGGGCAAGCAGTACCGCTATGAGATAGAGCGCAGGATAGATGTAATGAAGTCTGTCGAGGACACAGGCGATGTCATCGTCGAGGGTGGCACGCAGATATCGCTGGTGGCTGTCGCGTACAGCGGCGCTAAGGTAACTGCTGCTGTCGGCGGACAGACCATCACCCTTAAAGAAAAAGAGGGCAGCTCAGAGGAGCTTGACGCGAACTCGTCCTATGCTAAGTTCGTGGGATATTACACAGTTGCGGATGGTATCATCGGACAGCAGCAGTATGTCGGAGATATCGTGTACAGCGCAAGTCACAGCGGTTATGAGGAGCACATGACGGGCGGCAGCGTAACGATCGAGGCAAAGCCCGAGCCGCCTAAGGAGATCATTCCCGAGATCATCGAGGATCAGAGCGAGATCGGCACAGGCGAGATTGTTGGTACGATGGCTCCCATCGTGTCCGATACAGAGTATGTTCAGTACATAAAGGTGCTTGAAAACTACACCAACGTTTATGACGCGATGACAACAGGTAAGATACCCTCTCCCATGTTCTCGCAGATGCCTGCAGGAACACTGGATTATGTCAAGAGCGAGTCGGGCGGCTACATCACCACAACTTCGGGCAAGCGTTTTGTGGCGGATGATGTGCGCGTATTCACTGATACGGGTCTTGGCGAGAATGCGCTGCTCGTTAAGGCAGTGGGTAATTCAGGCGGCAGGAGCTTTATAAAGATCCATCTTGATTACAAGTCATCGTTCAATGTGACAGCTCCCGTGGACTTCCACAACGACCCCGATGGTGCTTTCGGTGTAGAGAACTACAATGCCGACAAGGTGTACATAACCTTTGATAACGTGACGAGCGTTACAAAGCTGCCGTCGTTCGGTGCTTGCGCGTTGTTCAGCGGCGGCGAGTGGGAGATAGTCGAGGAGAACGGCGTGCCGAAGTTCAGACTTGCGCTCACCCTTACACAGGCGGGCATCTACAGCGGATGCGGCGCATATTATGATGAAAACGGCGATCTCATGCTGACGTTCACCGTCCCCACAAATTCGCTTGCGGG
>SVMQ01000048.1 GCA_015067375.1 Oscillospiraceae bacterium
GGTTATGCACCTTGATGAGGCTACACCTCATCTGCACATAGATTTCGTTCCTGTATGCTACGGACAGAAACAAGGACTTTCTACTCGTGTGTCGATGAAGCGTGCAATTCAGCAGATGGGATTTTCGGCAAAGGGCAAAAAAGAAACGGAAGCTATTTTATGGGGTAGCTCGGAACGTGCAAGACTTACCGAAATTCTTAACGGCAGAGGAATTTCACGACAAGTAGTAGGAGCATATCACGACCACAAATCCGTTGAGGAATACAAGCAGTATGCTCAAATTCTCAGTAACACGCAGGCCCACATAAATGCTCTGAAAAAGAAAAATCCCGTTGACCTTTCGAGTACCGAAGTAGGAGAGATATTAAATCAGAATGATGTACTGCGTGAAAAGATAACTGGACAGAAAGCTGAGCTCGCAAAACTGAAAGCAATGACATCTGCAAAGTTTGTGCCTATCGAAGTATTCAGCGACGAAAAGCGGCAGTACATAATTGAGAAATTAACACAGGCTGACTGTCCGTTCGTGGAAGAACGAAACACGATTTATGTCCCCGAATATTATGAGCAGTCGGTTAAGAAAATTGCCGCCGCTTACAAGGAAACCGACACGCCGAACATACGGGAACGGCTGAAATTTTTCATAGACCAAATTTTGTATTCGGCGCAGAATTTTGAACATTTCATCAAGCTACTGGAGGCGAACAAATATGAGGTGCGGCGAGGAAAATATATAGCGGTAAAGCCGCCTTATGGGAAAAGATCTATGCGGCTGAAATCTCTCGGAGAAGATTATTCGGAATATTCCCTTAAAAAGAGAATTGATGGTAGAAACGATATTCCCAATGAATTTGCAGATTATGAAAACCGAGCTGATGAATTACAAAAGCCGTTCTACTATGCAATAAATACAAGTATTACGCTGATACGAAAATTCCATATCACTCCCAAAAAGCATAATCCAAATGAGCCGTATAGCTTTCTTAACGACCACAGTATTGAAAATATAGTGAGCTGTCTTAACATACTGTCGGAATTCGGGATTGATACTCGTGAACAGCTTTACGGAATGTCATCGGATTTGCAGAAACGGCTTGACAGTAACAACAGTGTGGAATTGAAATCACAGCTTTCAAAAATAGAAAGTGTGATACGCACTTATGAAGATATTGTGGAGGGCAACTACATTGACAATCTCATTCGTGCAGAGCGTGAAAGAAAAGCGGCTGCACAGAAAAACTCTGAGCAGCCAAAATATATGCAGACAAGCAATAGGAAGAACAAGAGATAGTTACTGATTGACGGTTAGAAGTGACGGCGGTCTGCGGCACTTCTTCAGATTGAAAATTTGTTTACAGACTTATTCTGAAAACGGCATATTTCTGTATCTTGACAATTATACTTTAAAGTGATAAAATGGGATTGCAGAAATATGCCAATGGTTTGACCGACAAGGAGGTAAACTAATGGCATCAATCGAAAAAAGAGGCAACTCTTACAGAATTAAAGTATCCTGCGGTTACAAGGCAGACGGAACACAAGTCTTTCAGAGAATGACGTGGACGCCTGACGAAAAGATGACCGCAAAGCAAATCGAAAAGGAGGTACAGCGACAGGCAATTCTCTTTGAAGAGGAATGCAAGCGTGGACAGATAGTGTCTGCGGTAAAATTTGAGCCTTTTGCGGAAGAATGGTTTGAAGAATATGCAAAGCTCAATCTTAAAAGCACGACATACACAAGGCAAAGACAGCTCACCAAACGAGTTTATGCTGCGATAGGGCATATCAGGTTGGACAAGATAACTACTCGTGTTATCCAGAAATTCATAAACTCTCTTGCGCAGGACGGAACGAACGAGATTACAAAGCAGCCGCTTTCCCACAAGACAATGGTGCATTATCTTTCGTTCATTTCAACTGTGATTGATTACGCAATAAAGATGGATATGCTGACTGATAACCCCTGCCGCAGAGTGACGATTCCGAAAGGTAGCAAGAAAGAGCGTAAAATCCTCTCTATTAAAGAGACAGAGGAGGTTCTGAAGCTGCTGGAGAAAGCTCCCTTAAAATGGCGTACATTCTTCACGCTGGATATTTACAGCGGTATGCGCAGAGGTGAAATGCTTGGTCTTGAATGGAAAGACATTGACTTTGAAACTGGAATAGTACATATTCAGCGCACCTCCAACTACACAAAGGCGAAGGGCATTTATACCGACACGACAAAAACCGAAACCTCGGTACGTTTCATCAAGCTGCCGCCTGAAATGCTTGAAATTCTTGAACAGTTCAGAGCAGAACAGGAAAAAGAAAAGGACAGGCTTGGCAGTAAGTGGATAGAGAACGACCGCTTGTTTACAAAATGGAACGGTATGCCTATGAATCCGCAAACGCCCTACGGCTGGCTGAAAGAGTTTTGTGAGGAACATGATTTCCCGTTTTATGGGATTCATCAATTCCGACATCTCCACGCAAGTTTATTGATAGGAGCAGGAATTGACCCGACAACAGTTTCGGGCATACTCGGACACTCGCAGGTAAGCACAAGTCTGAATATCTACGGACATATGTTCAGAGAGAATCAGATTAAGGCTTGCAACGCTGTTGCGGAGGCTCTCGATTTCAGCAAAAGAGGGGCGTGAGGGAAAACAAGACCCCAATAATACCCATAGGCTGTTTTCGCACAAAAGAAAAAACTCCCAAACAGCTTTACAAAGCCATTTGAGAGTAGTGTTGATGGTGACCCGTACGGGAATCGAACCCATGATTCCGCCGTGAAAGGGCGACGTCTTAGCCGCTTGACCAACGGGCCAAATATGGTAGCGGCAATCGGATTCGAACCAATGACACCCTGGGTATGAACCAAGTGCTCTAGCCAACTGAGCTATGCCGCCATATAGTAACGCGGGAACGTCGCCCCAACGACTAGTTAATTATATCACAGTCAGATCGATTTGTCAAGTACTTTTTGAAAATTTTTTCAACATATGCAAAGTTACTGCATATATCAAGGGAAAAAGTGTTCGTAAGCTAAATGTCACGGATGCGAAAAAATGCTGTACGACGAACAGCACGTCTGTAACCTGCGAAAATGTGAAGCTCAGTTATTCTATCAGGCTGCGCAAAAAACACCGCAACCGCTCCATGGAAGCCGTTACCGCTCAACGAATCTGCCGATGCCCTGCATATTACATCGCTGCAACGCACCTGTTTTCCTACCTCAGGCAACAGCTGAAGTCCATTCCCTACCGCTGCGGTGACGCATATCCCATCCCCTGTGCGCAGCGTTAATCTACCCTCCCCCACTGCTGTCACTACACCGTCTGTCGGTGCAGTTATCTCGATCTCAGCAGCTAACAGCTTTTCTGCAAACCGTGGTAATATCCGCTGTATCATCTGTATAACCAACCGTTCAACGCTGCTCTTCCTGCGTGGCATGACTGCATATCCGCACCGACTTCCCCACGGCTCGCCGCGAAGCTCTCCCAAAGATACCACCCTGCCATTCATTATACACCTCAGTGTGCGCGCCCTGTGCGATATCTGCATATTATCACCTCTTTGGCGTAGTATTTCCTAAATGGACAAAAAACATACCTATTTGTGTTGAATTATTGTTGAGATTTAGCCTTGAATTATAGCGGCTTTGGCGCTATAATTGATAAGGATTTATTATATATGAGGTATATTATTATGGTAGGTTATTTTAAGGATCTTGCGTTGATAATCATCGCCGCAAAGTTATTCGGTCTTGGTGCGAAAAAACTCAAAGCACCACAGGTCGCGGGACAGATCGTCGCAGGTCTGCTGATAGGCCCCAGCGTACTTGGATTGGTGCAGGAATCTGAATTTCTGGTAGTAATGGCAGAGATTGGCGTCGTGCTGCTCATGTTTTCTGCAGGTCTTGAAACAAACCTGAAAGAGCTTTTGAAAACAGGCCCTGTTGCGTTTTGCATAGCTCTGGCAGGTGTATTTGTTCCACTGGCAGGCGGAACACTGCTGTACTCCTGTTTCTACGGCTTCTCGGAGATCGGCAGCGAGGGCTTTTTCAAAGCGCTTTTCGTAGGTACTATCATGACCGCTACCTCCGTCAGCATTACTGTACAGACTCTCCGTGAGCTCGGGCATCTCAAAGGGCGCGTGGGTACTATCATAATGAGCAGCGCAATTATCGACGATGTTATAGGCATTATCGTACTCACCTTTGTAATGGGCTTCAAGGACACCGATTCAAAACCGATGGATGTCATCATCAAAACACTGCTGTTCATCGTATTCAGTCTTTGCGTGGGTGGTCTTATCTACTTCCTGTTCAAGTATCTTGATAAAAAGTTCTTCCACCAGCGCAGGATACCTATTTTCGGACTGGCACTGTGCTTTATCATGGCATACTTTGCAGATGCTGTTTTCGGTATCGCGGATATCACTGGTGCGTATGTTGCAGGCATAATCCTGTGCAACCTTCGCGACGCGGAGTACATTGCAGGTAAGATGGACATCAGCAGCTATATGCTGTTCGGACCTGTATTCTTCGCAAGTATCGGACTTAAGACCACGCTGGACGGCTTTAATTTCTCGCTGTTGTGGTTTGGTCTGGCTTTCGTTGCCGTAGCACTTATCACAAAAATAATCGGCTGTGGACTTGTTTCAAAACTCTTCCGTTTCAGCAATAAGGATGCGCTGAAGATCGGCGTAGGCATGATGACAAGAGGAGAGGTCGCTCTGATAGTTGCACAGAAAGGCCTCGCGTGCGGATTATTTGCACCCGAACAATTCACAGCAGTCATCCTGCTTATAATCTGCTCGTCCATAGCATCACCGATAATCCTCAAGCTGCTTTTCAAGGGAGAAAACAGCTCCGATCACGCTGACTCTCACCCCGATTACGACGAGACAGATGAGGTATACGCAGAGGTATGACGTGCATTCACCGTATTTGATAGGACAATAATACTCCACACAGACAACAAGGTTATTCAAAACGGGACATAAACAAATTCAAACACATCATAAAAGTGGCGTTGTTTATATTTAAACACAATAGCACCGCAGAAGTTATGCGCTTCTGCGGTGCTTCATTTATTTAGCGATATCAGCTATTCAGCTGATCAAATATCTTGGTGTTCTTTTCCTTTATCTCGTTCTTTACCTTGATATCGCCATTCTCATTTGCATTGAATGTAAATTCGACAACAAGATATGTGCCTGTTTTGCCTGTTGCGGTAGATGTTACCATGATAGCAAGGGACTTGGTCTCACCATCGCGGCCCTTGATCTCATATGGTATCTCTTTGTTAGCAGCAACGCTTATATCACGGATCTCAGTGCCGCGTTCTGTGTCAAGCAGACCGTCAATATAGTACTTGAACTCAAACTCGCCCTTTGCAGACTGAGGAACGGTGAAGCTGAATTTTTTGATGTGTTCGGCAGAATTGCCTGTACTTACCTTTAACTCGATGGTCGTGTTCTTGTCAACAAGCTTGTTTGGTTCGATGCTCTGTTCTAGAACAGTACCCTCTGCCGCATTGCTATCTACCATTTCTATTTCGGGGATGAGGTAGTATTCCTCACAGCGTTCAAGCGCTGTCTCGATAGGCATATCGGTTAGTTTCGGAACAGACATCAGTGTATCGGGAGCACCAAGGCTCACTACCAGAGTAACATAAGATCCCTGAGGCGCCGTTTCATGTGCAGGCGGCTCGGTGCGGATGATGCAGTTTTCGGCAACATCCTCGCTCTCGGCGTAGGTCTTTGTCACCTTGAAGCCGTCCTTTTTAAGCTGGCGCTCTGCCGCTTCAAGAGTGCTGTTGGTGAGATCGGGGACTTCGATCTGCTTGATACCCTTGCTCACCTTTACGATAACGTCTGTGCCTACTTTTATCTTTCGTCCTTCAGGGAACTCCTGCTCGAAGATCTCATCCTTGGCATACTCTGACCATTCCTGCTGTACGATGAGATTGAGATATGAGCTGTACTTATCTTTAGCTTCATCCCATGACAAACCGATCAAATTCGGCATTTCGATCTCTCCGCTTGCATCGGCGATGATCTGTGAAGCAGTGGTATCAGTGGGAACGGCTGAAGGTGCGGATGGATCGAATTGTTCTGCGAATGGAATATCAATACTGACCGAGGAGCTGTCGTCAATAGTTGTCTCCTTGCTTTCATCATCATCATCCTTATCTTCGTCATCTGCTCTGTCAGACTTTGAGGTATTCTGGTCATCAGTGGTATCATCGCCGCCAAGGAAGAACCATGCAGCCAGACCGCCTGCCACAAAGATAACGATCGCAATAAGTATGATAAGGATGATCTTTACTGCGCCGCCTTTTTTCTTCTGAACAGCAGGCTGTGGAGCGGTGTTTATCGGCACAGCAGACTGAGCTGAAACCTCAGCGTTCTGGGATGACTGCTGAGGTGCGAACGGTGCGCCACAGTTAAGGCAGAACTTTGCTCCGTCGGTTGACTGAGCGCCGCATTTTGTACAAAACATAGTGTTACTCCTTAGTGCTTGATATCAATGGATATGCGGTCAACGGTCTGTCCGTCATCTGACATGAATATCCTGATAACGCTGTCATTCTGTCCGTTTATGGTATAGGTGTGGTTGTTTTCGGTGTACTCAACATTCTGCAGCTTTTCTTCAAGCTCAGCATAAGTGCTGCCGGGTTTTATGCCCGCCAGCGAAATATCGGTGTACGAGGTATCTGTGATAACGTGTGAGTACATCAGACCGTCCTCGCATTTTATCTCTGAGTCGGTGTCGTTGGTGACCAGACGCATGACAGTTGAATCGTTGGCGATGAACTGAACATGGCGCGAATTGTTCTCGGCGATGACGCTGCCGACCTCGCTTTCAGCCAGCTCCCAGCCGTTATCCAGCATGACCTGTACCTTGAACGGCATTTCGTAATAATCGCCGCCGATGCAGAGTACAGGCAGGCTTAGGTCGTCGGTATTTTCTACTGCCGAATTTTCTGACGCCGCATCGTCAGGTCTGTTAAGCAGGAATATTCCTGCCGCAGCACCTGCTGCACACACCAGCAGGACAGCAATTATGATACCGATGATCTTGCGCTTTTTCGCTGCTTTTCTTTTCTTGCTTCGTGATATGTCATTATGCGTCATAACATCCACGGCAGGACGTATATCGCTTCTTACGATAGTCACTGTGCCGTTGGGATTTGCGCGTACCTCAGCATTTATACCGCCGATGGAAGCTGTAAGATCATCCGCAAAAATGTAGTTATCATCCGGCGATACAGTGATGAACAGCGAGTATATCTTATCCGCCTTGAAAGTGGCATCCCTTGCGGGCGCATCGCCGTCCATCCAGCGTACAGAGGTGATCGCTGCGTTCTTGGTCTTGAGCGCAGCACGCGTGAACAGCTCTCCTGCTGTTGGTACGGGAATGGTAATTTCGATGTCATGTATAAAAGGATCGTTGCTTATCATCTGATAATTGCGCGTAGCCGTACCTGCGACCTTGCCGTTGATGGCGGTTATCGCATTGAGCCGAATATCAGTTTTGGCATCCGAGCCGCCTAGCGTAATGGGCTTTGTATACAACTTTCCACGCTTTGAAGGATCGCTTCCGTCTATGGTGAAATATATCTGCGCATCAGGCGCATCTGTCGTGATAGTCACAGCCAGAGGAGCATTGTATGTGCCATCCGTAGGCTTTATGATAGGATCGTAACGAGTAGTGCGGCTCTCGGTGCTGCGCGCGATATCTCCATGCTTGGATGCAGGCTCATTCTGTGAAACGCTGTTTTCATGTGATGAAACAGGCTCGTTCTGCGTAACGCGCTGCTGTTGACCTACTGCATCCGAAACAGGAGCGTAGTAAGGAGTATTATGCTGTGTTGCAGAGCCGTACAGATCAAGCATCAGTTCCTGCACGCTCTGATAGCGATCGTTTTTCAGCACGCTCATACCCTTGAGGAGTATGCGCTCAAACTCAGGGCTGACCTTGCAACCTAACTGGGTAGGTGTTTTCAGCTCGTCTGATACTACGCGGTCTGTTGCGATATCGGGCACCCTGCCTGTTATGCAGCGATATATGGTCGCACACAGCGCATATACATCAGTCCACGGGCCTTGCTCCCTCTTTGTGCCATACTGTTCAATGGGCGCATATCCCGGCTTTACGATAATAGAGGAGCTTCTGTTTGCGGCGGAAGCATAGCCTCTTGCCGCTCCGAAATCTATCAGCTTCGCATCATTGTTTACGATCATGATATTGTCGGGGCTGATATCACGGTGCAGCAGGTTTTCCTCATGGATGCGTGTGAGGGAGGTTATAACAGGATACAATAGCGTTTTGATCTCTTTTTCGGAAAAGAGCTTACCGCTTTTCAATATCTGCTTTAACGTGCTTCCGTTGAGATACTCCATTACGATGTAAACAGTGTTGTTCTCACGGAAAAAGTCGCGCACATTTACTATACCTGGCTGTCCCGAAAGGCGCGCGAGTATCCTTGCCTCATCATGGAAACTGTCGCGTCCCTTACGGAAAACAGCTTCAGCATCATCCTTTCCTACGCTGACAACGCTGCTGGCAGTATTGTTGTCAGATACTGTGCGGCTGACATAGCCCGACAGGTAATACTCCTTAATTGCGACGCGCAGATCAAGATTAAGGTCGCAGCCGATATAGGTAATACCAAAGCCACCCTCACCGATAGCGGTGCCGACAATGTATTTTCCTCCGCACAGTCTTGTACCCGGGCGAAGATGATGCTGCGGCGTGCGAATGTCGCCGAATGGCTTTCCGCATCGCTCACAGAAGTTATTTATTTTCTGGGTATTCTGTTTCATGCAATATAAACAGAGCCTCATTCTGCCTCGTCCTTTCGTGGCGGTCAATACCGTCTTATTATATTTCAGCTGCTGTGCATCATTATTGCAATAGCAGAGTTGTTGTCCTTGTCATCATTATCGAAGTTCTTCACACGGGAGACCATGCGTGCCAGCCATTCGGAGGCCGTTGACGCGCTATCAAGCTCCTCAAGCATCTCGGACGCGGTGATGCATTCCCAGAAGCCGTCTGAGCATATCAGCATAGCATCAGGCTCATCATCAAGCTCTCTGACATCGACCTTTACTGTTTCCGACGCTCCAAGCGCACGGGTCAGTATGCTGCGATCCTCATGTCCGCGTATCTGATCTGGTGTTATGTCACCGATAGACACCGCAAGCTGCGCACCCGAATGATCTATGCTCTGGAACGCTATTTCACCGTTTCTGAACGCGTATATCCTTGTATCTCCGACAGTAGCAGCGGTGATAATGCCGCCTGTAATATGGACAAGCGCGACGGTGGATCTGCATTTCAGACCTTGCTCCTGCTGTAATTGCAGCACAGCTTCGTTGATCTCAGATATAGATGCGCTTATATCAAGCGCTCCATTACCCAGATCGCGCGACAGAAGCTCAGTCGTCAGCTGTGACGCCTTGTCGCCGCCACCGTGACCGCCAAGAC
The DNA here is from genome assembly GCA_015067375.1 of Oscillospiraceae bacterium. Taxonomy (GTDB): domain Bacteria; phylum Bacillota; class Clostridia; order Oscillospirales; family Ruminococcaceae; genus CAG-115. The sequence continues at coordinate 9,485 of SVMQ01000048.1, forward strand.
CATCGGCAACGACAAACAGTCTTTCATTCGAGCCGTTTTCCCCTATAAATACAGAGTCCTCGTTACAAGCTCTATGACCGATGTCGGTATAGCTGTCATATTTAATCAACATGATCACCTCTATATTTTGTCGAATATTAATGCCATACTTGTAATTATACCATATTTTATGACATTTGGCAATATGATAATTGAAATGATTTTAATGTCACTAAGACATAACTCAGCGGCTCCGTTCTGTTCGGAGCCGCCCTCATTACGTTGTTATGGTAGTTCGCTTTATAGTGTGGCATACATCTGTGCGAGCCTGTCTACGCTGTCTTTCAGCTCGTCAAAGCTGTCGTAATTGTGGCGGTACAGCTCTACGATGTAGCTTCCGCTGTAGCCGAACGCTTCCATGCGTCTGAACAGCTCTGCGAAATCGAAGCAGCCCTTGCCGACAGGCAGGCAGTCGTTGTCTGCGTCAGCATCGCTTACATGACAGTGTATTATGCTGTCTCCGAGCGCATCCACATAGTCAAAGATATCCTCATGGCTGCGGCGTACCTGTTTGAGATCCAGCACAAAGCGCACATCCTCGATCTCGCGCTTCATCATGCGAAGGAAGTCCAGCCTGCCTGACATACAGTAGCATACATTCTCCTGCGCCACGGTTATTCCATACTCCCTGCCGATATCGGACAGCAAACGGAATTGCTTAATATAGTGATCCTCGGGGCATTTGCTGCTGAGTATCGCGCCGTGCAGTACGAATATCTGTGCGCCAAGCTTTTTCATGCTGTCAAAAAAGCCGCGGTACATCGTCAGCATCTCTTCTATTCTTCGATCATAGGTAGAGAACAGAAAAACTGACTCCATCGGTGATGAGAACGGGTGGAAAGATCTTATCGTTATATAATGTTTATCCGCCGTTTCCTTTATCATGGAGATGTACGGCTCCTGCCCCTCGCAGGTGCTGTTTGCGAACACCTCTGCGGTCTTTATTCCGCGCACTGCAAGCTCGTTGAACGCATCCTCCACATGAAGCGGATAGAGCGACGCAGTAGACACTCCAAAACGCATAGGATCCCCCCTTATATATTATGTTAAAAGTATAACACAATATATAAGGGGGGATCCTA
>SVMQ01000049.1 GCA_015067375.1 Oscillospiraceae bacterium
GCTCCTCCTCTATCACTGCTTCTGTTTCCGCAACGTCGTACAGGAACATCGTGCGGCGCGGCTGACCGTACTTCTTCGCGATCTCGCGAAGCTCGTCGATAATGAGCCTGCTTATCTTCTTGGTGTCGCTGAGGATGTCCTCCATCTCCGCGATCTCCTTTTCGAGGTCGGCGGTCTCCTGCGTGCGCTTTAAAATGTACTCACGGTTGATGTGGCGAAGCTTTATCTCCGCAACATACTCCGCCTGCACCTCGTCGATGCCGAAACCTATCATCAGGTTGGGTACTACCTCGGATTCTTCCTCGGTCTCGCGGATGACCTGAATAGCATAGTCGATATCGAGCAGTATCTTTTTCAGACCAAGCAGCAGGTGCAGCTTCTCTTTCTTCTTCTGCAGGTCGAAATAAACGCGTCTGCGCACGCACTGTCTGCGGAATTCTATCCACTCGGACATTATCTCCTGCACGCCCATAACGCGCGGTGTGCCTGCAACAAGTACGTTGAAGTTGCAGTTGAAGTTATCCTGCAGCGGCGTCAGCTTGAACAGCTTCTGCATGAGAGCGTCGGGATCGTAGCCTTTTTTCAGGTCGAATGCAAGGCGCAGACCCGACAGGTCAGTTTCGTCGCGCACATCGGATATCTCGCGCAGCTTGCCTTCCTTTACAAGCTCCACTACCTTGTCGATTATCGCTTCGACTGTGGTGGAGGGCGGTATCTGCGTTACCTCGATGCAGCGCGCGTCCTTGTCGTAGTTATACACGGCGCGCACCTTTATCGCGCCAAGACCCGTATTGTAGACCTTGCGCATCTCGGCCTCGTCATAAACGATATAGCCGCCGCCCGGGAAGTCTGGGCCTTTGAGCGTAGAAAGCACGTCGTGCTCGGGGTCTTTCATGAGTGCGATAGTCGTTTCGCATACCTCGGCAAGATTGAACGAGCAGATGTTGCTTGCCATGGAAACGGCAAGACCGAAGTTGCTGTTTACCAGCACCGACGGGAATCTTACAGGGAAAAGCGACGGCTCCAGCATGGTGTTGTCGTAATTCGGCACCATGTCAACGGCGTCCTTGTCTATCTCTGCGAAAAGCTCGGCTGAGATGCCCTCGAGCTTTGCCTCGGTGTATCGCGCTGCGGCGTAAGCCATGTCGCGCGAGTATGCCTTGCCGAAGTTGCCCTTACTGTCAACGTAAGGGTGCAGCAGCGCTTCATTTCCGCGCGCAAGGCGCACCATCGTTTCGTAGATTGCCGCGTCGCCGTGCGGATTGAGCCTCATGGTCTGACCCACGATGTTAGCGGATTTCGTTCTCGCACCGCTGAGCAGACCCATCTTGTACATTGTATACAGCAGCTTTCTGTGAGAGGGCTTGAAGCCGTCTATCTCAGGCAGCGCACGCGACACGATAACGCTCATCGCGTAGGGCATATAGTTTTCCTCGAGGGTGCTGACTATGTCCTTGTCAACGACGGTGCCGCTGCCCTCGATATATGCGTCACTCTGCTTCTTTACAGGCTGCTTTTTGGGAGTCGATTTCTTCAATGTTTAACCTTCCTAATTCAGATAATTGGGACGCGGCTCGCCGCATCCGTGAATAATACGTTTTTTTGGACACGGCAAGCCGTGTCCCTACACGCATCAGGAGATATCCGCTGCCTCGAGATAACGGCTGCCGTTCTCCTTTATAAAGCTCTTTCTGCCCTCAAGGTCGTTGCCGAGCAGTACATCGAACATCCATCTCGTCTGCTCGATATCGGTGGGGCTTACCTTGATAAGGCGGCGCGTGTCGGGGTTCATGGTGGTGAGCGACATCATCTCGGGGTCGTTCTCACCAAGACCTTTTGAGCGCTGTATCGTGAACTTCTTGTCGCCTATCATGCCGAGTATCTTGGTCTTTTCAGGCTCGGTATAGGCAAAGTAGGTCTTGTCCTTTGTGTTTATCTCATACAGGGGCGATTCTGCGATGAACACATAGCCCTTTTCGATAAGCGTGGGGCAAAGCTCCTGTATCATGGTCAGGATAAGCGTGCGTATCTGGAAGCCGTCCACGTCGGCATCGGTACAGATGACTATCTTGCTCCAGCGGAGGTTTTCGAGATTGAATGTAGACAGGTTCTTGTTTGCCTTGCTCTTTATCTCCACACCGCAGCCCAGCACCTTGATGAGGTTTGTGATTATCTCGCTTTTGAATATCTTCTCGTGGCTTGCTTTGAGGCAGTTGAGTATCTTACCTCTTACGGGGATGACCGCCTGAAACTCCGCGTCGCGCGCAAGCTTTACAGAGCCTAACGCCGAGTCACCCTCCACGATGTAGACCTCGCGCTTGGACTTATCCTTGCTGCGGCAGTCCACAAATTTATCTATACGGTTGGTGAGGTCGATGGTGCCTGTCAGCTTCTGAATGGTGGACTGACGTATCTTGTCGGCATTCTCGCGCGAGCGCTTGTTTATCAGCACCTGCGTTGCTATCTTCACAGCCTCGTCGGGATTTTCAAGGAAGTACACCTCAAGCTGGTGCTTGAGCCAGTCGGTCATTGCCTCGTTGATAAAGCTGTTTGTTACCGCCTTTTTGGTCTGATTCTCATAGCTTGCCTGTGTGGAGAAGTTTGAGGAGATGAATACCAGACAGTCCTCAACATCCTCCCACTTGATGCCCTTTTCGCCCTTGTTGTACTTGCTGTTGTTTTTGAGGTAGGTATCTATCTGCGACAAAAACGCCTTATTGAGCGCTTTCTGAGGGCTTCCGCCATGCTCCAGCCAGCTGGAATTGTGGTAATGCTCGATAAAGCTTACTTCCTTGCTGAATACGAAAGCTACGTTCATCTTCAGCTTGTACTCATCCTTGTCGTCGCGGTCTTTACCCTGTCGCTGTGCGTTCCAGCTCTGAGGAGTGGTCATGGCCTTTTCTCCGACCACCTCGCTGAGATAGTCGCTGATTCCGTTTTCGTAGCAGAAGCGCTGCTCGGAGAAATTGCCCTCCTCGTCCTCTGTACGGAGCAGGAACTCTATACCGTCGTTTACGATAGCCTGTCTGCGCAGCATATCAAGCAGAAATTCTGTTCCGATATCGATATCTGTAAATACCTCAAGGTCGGGCTTCCAGTGTATCTTTGTACCCGTAGTGCCGTCGCCCTTGTGCTTTTCAAAGCCGCGCTCGTCATTGCTTATATTGAAGCCCTTCTCGAAGCGCAGGGAGTATTCCCATGTGCCGTTGCGGCTCTCTACTTCCATGTACTCCGCCGCAAACTGCGTAGCACACAGACCCAGACCGTTAAGACCCAGCGCATAGGAGTAGTTACCGCCGTCGTTGTTGTTGTACTTGCCGCCTGCGTAAAGCGTGCAGAATGCAAGCTCCCAGTTGTACTTCTCCTCTGCCTTGTTGTAGTCTATCGGGATGCCGCGTCCGTGGTCTTCTACCGTCACGGACTTGTCCGCGTGGAGCGTGATGGTGATGGACTTGCCGTAGCCCTCACGCGCCTCGTCGATGGAGTTTGAGATTATCTCAAAGACCGAGTGGCGGCAGCCCTCAACGCTGTCAGAGCCGAATATTACCGAGGGGCGCAGTCGCACCTGGTCGGGGCCTTTCAGCGACACGAGGTCGTTGTAATTGTTATCCTTAGCCATTTATTCACCTGCTGTTTTACAAAATTCAGGTCGTAATACAGGAAAAATCACCATATTACGCCATAATACAATACTTATAAAGTATACCACATATTGACGAAAAATGCAAGAGCCGCCACAACTTTTTAGGTCGCGGCGGCTATGTATCTATGCTTGAAATTTAGTTCTTTATCTCCTCGTCCTTTTTCAGCAGGTCGCGGATCTCTGTAAGCAGCACGATCTGGGGATCGGGCTTAGGCTCGGGCTTGGGCTCCTCAGCCTTTTTGCGCTGCAGCTTGGAGAACAGCTTGACGATAAGGAACACGGACAGCGCAACCAGCAGGAAGCTGATAACGTTCTGGATAAATGCGCCGTATCTGATAGCTACTTCTGCTACAGCAGGGATCACCTCTCCTGTTGTGGCATCAACACTCTCTTCTACACCCTTGACAAGCACCCACTTCATCTCGGAGAAGTCTATCTTGCCTGTCAGCATACCGAGTGCAGGCATCAGCAGATCGCCCACAACAGAGTTTACGATAGCGGTGAACGCGGAGCCGACGATCATACCGACAGCCATATCCAGCACGTTGCCGCGCGTGATGAACGCCTTGAAATCCTTGGCGAGCTTGAACTTTTCTTTCTTTTCTTTTGCCATGATATTATTTCCTTCCTTTTTCTTGAATTAAGATATTACTATTATATAGCATTTTGCGACGGTTGTCAATAACGTTTTTTCAGTCGCCTGCACCGTAGCTCCTCAGCAGCTCAGCGGCTTCCTGTTGTCCCGTCTGCTCTGCTACCTCGAGGGCTGTACGCTTATCCTTGTTGAGGATATCCACAGGCACTCCGTTATCCAGCAGGAATTTCAGACCGAACAGGTTATTATTGCGCGCATAGACGTGCAGTGGCGGAAAGCGTCCGCCCTCGCACACCATATCAACACCTGCGTCCCTGAGAAGCGGATAGAGCCGCTTGTCCGAGTTGCTGTACACGCACAGGAAATCCTTGACCTCCTTGTCAAACTGCTCACGATAGTTTTCATATATGTACATCACGATATCGTAGGAGCATCTGAATGCCGTCATGAGCGGCGACATCTCCGCCGCGGTCTTCTTTGCAATATCCGCACCCTTTTCCGCAATAGCCCTGAACGACTCTAGGTCGTCGTGCTTCGCGCAGAGTATCAGCGGATTTCCTGCTAGCTTCAGCGCCTTGTTGAGCTGTGCAGGCTTCAGCTTGGGGTCGTTGAGGCGCTCCTTTATCAACTCCTTATCCCCGATATAACACGCCCATACAAGGGTGTTCTTTATCTTCTCCGCTTTGATGGATTCCGCAAGATAGTTCTTTTCGCGCTCTTCTGTAGGCTCAAGTCCGTACTCCTGATAGATCGCAAGTGCCGTTTCTCCCGTAAATAGCCTTTCGGGATTGAAATAGCGGATATGGCGCTTGTCTATGCACTCGCCGCCCGAAAAGCGCATTAGATGTATACCGTGTTCAAAATGTTCGAAGGCAGCCCACACCAGATCATCATAATCGGGGTGCTGTGCAAGTCTGCCTTTGTAGGTCACAGTGTTCCCCTCAACCACAAAAAAGCGCTGAGAGCAGGACTGGCCGCCCGAATTTGTAACGGTGACGATAGCTTCGCTGTCGCCAGCGCAATCCTTCGCCATTTTCATATAGCGTTCCATAAATTCTTCGCGTTCCATATTAGACCTCCGTTTTCTGAGCTGCCGCTATCAATTGAAAGTTCCGAGCTTTGCAAGTATCTTTTCGCGGTATTCAACGTGGTTGGGCATTGCCTTGCCTGTCATACCTGCCTTCTTCGGGAACATAAGCTTGAAGCGACTCTGGTTCTTCATTGTGATATTCACGTTCATAGCGCCGAAAATACCCTTCTTGATCTGAACGCTGTCGATATCCTCAAAGCGGAACACCTTTCCGACATCCCCATCATGGATAGGCTCAGCAAGCTTTTCAGGCTCGGCAAAATTGCGGTCGCCGTAGAAGTACGCATACTTTACGGGCAGCGCATCCACAATGATAAAGCAGTTCTCAGTAATGCCGAAATATATGTCGCAGGTGCAGTGCTTCTCCTTGCTAAGATAAACAGTTTCGCCATCGGGAGTGGGCGCAATAATTCTGTCGAGAACAACACATTTGTCATACGCCGCCTTTACTATACGCTCCTTTGAAATTGCGCTGACCGATGCAATGACAGTTTCGCCCTCGGGCAGATATTCGTTAAGCTTTTCGTTCATGTTGTTGACGTCAAAAACGCCTGTTGTAAGCTGATTGCTCATATCATTTCCTCCGTAATGTAATATGTATTCATTGTCAATAAATTATATTGCAAAAGCTCGGCAGAATAAGAACACTTCCGCCGAGCCTTATTATTTAATTCGATCAGCCGTTGTTCTGCTGAGCGGCTCTCTTAGCCTCGATGTCAGCGAGAGCGTCCTTTCTGGAAAGGTTTATTCTGCCCTGCTGGTCGATCTCCATTACCTTAACGATGATCTCGTCACCGATGGAAACAACGTCCTCCACCTTTTCTACGCGGCGGTTCTCCAGCTTGGAGATGTGTACCATGCCGTCCTTGCCGGGAGCGATCTCAACGAATGCGCCGAAGTTCATGATGCGAACTACCTTGCCCTTGTAGATAGCGCCGATCTCGGGAGGATTAACGATAGTGCCGATGACCTGGATGCAGGCCTTAGCCTTCTCCATATCAAGACCGCAGATGAATACGTTGCCGTCGTCGTCGATGTCGATCTTGCACTCGAAGTCAGCACAGAGCTTCTGGATGACCTTGCCGCCCTTGCCGATGACCTCGCTGATCTTGTCAGCGGGAACCTTTGTGGTGAGCATCTTGGGAGCATACTTGCCGACCTCCTTGCGAGGCTCGGGAATAGCCTTGAGCATGATCTCGTCAAGGATGTAGTTTCTTGCCTTGTGAGTGGACTCGATAGCCTGACGGATGATCTCGGGTGTAAGACCGTCGATCTTGAGATCCATCTGGATAGCTGTGATACCGTCGTGTGTACCTGCTACCTTGAAGTCCATGTCGCCGAAGAAGTCCTCAACGCCCTGGATATCGATCATCGTATCCCATCTGTCACCCTCTGTGATAAGACCGCAGGAAATACCTGCAACGGGCTTCTTGATCGGAACACCTGCGTCCATCAGTGCGAGTGTGGAGCCGCAGATAGAACCCTGAGATGTGGAACCGTTGGAGGAAAGCACCTCGGAAACCAGACGGATAGCATAGGGGAACTCCTCGATGGAGGGGATAACGGGAACAAGTGCGCGCTCAGCCAGTGCGCCGTGACCGATCTCACGTCTGCCGGGGCCGCGGCTTGCCTTTGTCTCGCCTACGGAGTATGCGGGGAAGTTGTAGTGGTGCATATAGCGCTTGCCCTCTTCCTCGTCAAGACCCTCGAGCTTCTGGGAGTCGCTTACAGGGCCGAGTGTGGCAACTGTCATTACCTGTGTCTGACCTCTTGTGAACAGACCCGAACCGTGTACTCTGGGAAGCACGCCTACCTCAGCAGCGAGAGGACGGATCTCGTCCATTCTTCTGCCGTCAACACGCTTGCCCTCGTCCAGCAGCCAGCGGCGAACAACGAACTTCTGCAGCTTGTAGATGCACTCGTCGATCATGCCGATCTGCTCGGGGTACTGCTCGTCGAACTTTGCGTGGATGTCGTCAACGATGGGTGCAAGGCGCTCCTCGCGGATATTCTTGTCATCTGTATCAAGAGCATATCTCACGCGCTCGATAGCGAAATCGGAGATAGCGTCGAACATATCGTGGTCAACTTCCTGACTCTCGAAGGCAAACTTGGGCTTGCCGATCTGAGCCTGAATGTCCTTGATGAAGGGGATAAGGCTTGTTGTGATCTCCTTGTGACCTGCCATGATGGCTTCGATCATCTTCTCGTCGGGAACTTCGTTAGCGCCTGCCTCGATCATGACTACCTTATGCTCGGAGGATGCAACTGTCAGAGTGAGGTCTGTCTTTGCTCTCTGCTCGAGTGTGGGCATCATAACGATCTCGCCGTCAACAAGACCTACGGAAACGCCGCCGATAGGGCCGTTCCACGGAATATCGGAGATGGAAACAGCGATGGAAGCGCCGATCATGCCGAGGATCTCGGGAGATGCGTCGGGATCAACAGCCAGCACTGTCATTGTGATAGCAACGTCGTTTCTCATGTCCTTGGGGAACAGAGGGCGCATGGGACGGTCAACTACACGAGAGGTCAGGATAGCCTTCTCGGAGGGACGACCCTCACGCTTGAGGAAGCCGCCGGGGATCTTACCTACGGAGTACAGTCTCTCCTCGTAGTCAACAGCCAAGGGGAAGAAGTCCACGCCGTCGCGGGGCTTAGCGGAAGCAGTAACATTTACCATAACAACGGTCTCGCCGTACTTTATCCAGCAGGAGCCGTTTGCAAGTCCGCAGGTCTTGCCGGTTTCAACAGTAAGCTCTCTGCCTGCGAACATAGTCTTGAATATCTTGTGATTTTCAAACATTTCTTTTCTTTCCTTTCATTTAATCGTCGTTTCAGATACCGCAGCTTTAGCAATAAACTCAGCCGCCGCGCACGACAGCTCAGTTTAATGCTAACCTCTGGGTATCTTTAGTGCAGTGAAGTAAAAGAATAAAAAGGGCAGAACTGTTCCTTTTCAGCCCAGTGCTGCCCCTTAAACCCGAATTACTTACGGATACCAAGCTTAGCAATGATCGCTCTGTAACGCTCGATGTCCTTCTTCTGCAGGTAGTTGAGGAGGTTTCTTCTCTTACCTACCATCTTCAGCAGACCACGTCTGGAGTGGTGATCCTTCTGGTGAACCTTGATGTGCTCTGTCAGGTCGTTGATGCGCTTTGTAAGGATAGCGATCTGAACCTCGGGAGAACCTGTGTCGTTGTCTGCAAGGCGGTTAGCCTCGATTACCTGTGCCTTTTCTTCTTTTCTAAGCATGATAACACCTCATAAAAATTTTATTCCGTTATCATAGCAGTGGGACTGGTGTTTATCCGCGCTCCATGAAAACGGTATGGTCGTGCATAGCACAACATAGGTATTATATCACATAAAAAACGTTTTGTAAAGAGGTTTTTGAAAAATATTTTACATTATTTTCAGACGGGACAGCGCCGCCCTTGACCTCAGTCAAACCTCATCCTCTTATAATCCGCGGTAAGCTCCTCCCAGTTATCGAGAGCCAGCCTTGCGATATCGGGGTCGTACATTATGCCGATGTTCTTTTCGATCTCGCCGCGCACCACCTCCATAGGCAGCGCGTTGCGGTAGGAGCGCTTCGACGCCATCGCATCTATGGAATCGCACACCGCTATGACCCTCGCGCCGACGGGTATCTCCTCGCCCTGTGCGCCGAAAGGATAGCCCCTGCCGTCCCAGCGCTCGTGATGATGCAGCAGGATAGCCGCGATACGCGTAAAATGCTCGGATTTGCTCATTATCTGTGCGCCTATCTCAGGATGCTTCTTCATAAGCGCCCATTCTTCATCGTCCAGCTTGCCCTCTTTCAGCAGCACCCTGTCAGGGATGCCTATCTTGCCGATGTCATGCAGATGCCCCGCGATGTGTATCTCCTGCACCTCTTCCTCCGTCATGCCCATCTTGCGGCAGAGAAAGCACGCCATATCGCTCACCCTGCGCGAATGGTCGCCCGTGTACGGGTCGCGTGCGTCCAAGGCGGATGTTATACACTCCACAAGCTCGTGGTTTTCAAAGTTCATTTCACAGTCGCAGTTCATATTGCCTCCGATAATGTTAGTCACATTTTAGGGTTAGAAACAGCTAACCCTTATTATTCTACACCCGAAACGCAATTTTGTCAATACCATAGCACTTATATAAAAGACCTTACGATGTCTGCCGCCCATTTCAGCCAGGCAGGCACTGCACCGTCTATCCGCGCCGTTATCTCGGAATACTGCTCCGCGGAATATTCACCGATGTGCGTGTATTCTCCGACCGCCTCCGTGATACCTATCGCCACCTGCGCACGCGCGTTGTCGCCCACTGCGACATACTGACCGAGCGCCGCGCCGCCTGCCGAAACAAGTCCGACAGCACAGCCGCCGAGCGCCAGTGCGCCGACTGCTATCGCACCGAGCGCGATGACGCCCACGGCTACCGCGCCCAGCGCCAGCAGACCCAGCGCTATCGAGCCGAAAGCCACTACGCCCAGACTAAGCACGCCAAACGAGAATACGCCCATCGAGATAAGCCCACAGGAAAACACGCCCCTTGCAACAAGTCCGAGCGCAAAGATGCCTGTTGCGGTGCGGCCTGCTCCGACATTGATGTGCCACAGCGGTATTCCGCGCACCGTGCGAGCGCTCTTACGCTCGAAATACAGCTCATTCAGAGCGGGCGCTGTGCGTTTTTCCTCAAAGACCTTCTCCTGTGCAGGCTCTTTATCCTTTAACAGATAGTCCAGCGAGCAGCCGTACATATCGCTGAGCTTTATCAGCTTCTCCGTTTCGGGGAATGCAAGGTCGCTCTCCCACTTGCTGATAGCCTGCCGCGATACTCCGAGAAGCTCCGCAAGCTGCTCCTGTGTGTAGTTATTCTGCTTTCTGTACATTGCCAGTTTCTCGCCTAATGTCATGTTATATTCCTCCTTGTGGTTGATGAATACAGCATAGCATTTCTGCGCAAAAAGCTCCACCAACTACGGTTTTCTTTATGTAAGCTTTGGGTTGCATTGGCTTAACGGTGCGGTATTACGCCGTCACTTCATTCATCCAGAAGCTTTGCGATATCGGGGAATATCTCCACGCTGCGGCGGAGTATTCCTTTCATCATGGCTATAGCTGTGCCGTAATTGGTGATAGGCACGCCTGCCTGCTCAGCGCACTTCATGCGGTAGCCTACCTCGCGCGGAGTCAG
>SVMQ01000050.1 GCA_015067375.1 Oscillospiraceae bacterium
GCCGCCTGTAAATGGCGGCGATATCGTTATACTGTGTGCTTAACTCGATCGGCTTCCTCATGGCGCTTTGCGTCGTTGAAGCGATCCAGTGTTCCGACAAGATAGCCTGTGATACGGCGGATGCGCTCAAACGGCTCTGTGCGGAAATGATAAGCCGCGTTGATGTACTCTCCGTCTACCTCGAGGTCAACAGCAGTCAGCACCTTGTCAGGGTATTTTTTCTGTGCCTCAGCAACGTAGTAGTCGATCTCGCTCTGCGGTAATGTACCGTTAGTTACATTGATCTGTATCATATGATCACCTCACTTTTTTATATATTATAGCACTATATATTGTGCTTGTCAATATGGTTTTGACACGATATGGTGAATTATTTGCTTTTTTTAGTACATAACGTAGATAAGACGAAGCCTATCGCGCAACATAAGGCTCCGATGAAAAGCTCGTTGTAGTTGTGACAGGGCGGTATCATCTCTTTTAGTGAAAAAAGCATAAAGCCGAGTATCACAAGATATGTGCCTTTGTAGCGTTCAAGCAAGATGCATAGTAGCTTTGCGGTCAGAATAATCCCGAGCAGCACTCCCACGGCAAGAGGCAGGAGTGCTATGATATTTCCCGCAGCGATATTGCGAAGAGTAGGTTCATATAAGCCCAGTACATACAGCATCTGAGATGCGCTTATCCCAGGGAGGACTAACGCGGCAGCGATAAGGACGCCGCCTGCAATCTGCAGCAGACTTGAATCCGCATCCGTGAAGGATGCTGTCGGAATGAGCGATATCAGCAGTGCTGTCATTGCACCGCATAGTATGAGGGGCAGTTTTTTCAGTGTTACAGGCGCTATTTCGGTATCGTGCATCATTGGCGGAATGCAGCCTATCGCCGCGCCCAGAAATGCAAAGCGCAACGGCATCTCTGCAGGCGTTGATAATAACGCTGAAACTAGCAATGAAGCTATCAGCAGACCCACCGCACCGCCTGCCGCGAACAGTCCGAGAAATCTGCTGTGTTTGCGTATGTCTTTTTGAAAATGCGCTGTGGAGTACAGCAGCTCATCGTATGTTCCGAGAAGCATTGCAAGTGTACCGCCGCTGAAACCTGGGATGCACATTCCTGCGCCTACTGCAGCTCCATTGAGTATTATTCGGGTGGTTTTCATGTTTCCTCCGATCTTTTGTGAATTGGTTGATATTCATAGGTATTTTGCGCGGTAAGTTCGCGTAATAATATGTACGCAGACAAGTTGTGGGATATTCACCAAAAAAAGTTCGTTAGTTTTTAGACTATTGGAAAAAACTATTGATTTTTTGTAGGTAATGTTGTATAATTTAAATATATATGCCTGTATTGTATATAGGTGATTTTGTGAATTTTTATCAGTTTAGGGGATGATATTATAAATCTGTTCGGACTTCATTCGATAAAGCTGCCGCATCACAGCGGTTCAGAGGAGCAGACTACGCGCCGCCTTACGCCTCCGTCCGTCGTTGCGATAAGCATGGCACAGCATATCGGTGCGCCGTGTGAGCCACTGGTCAAGGTAGGGGACTATGTCAAGGTGGGCGAGAAGATAGGCGATACCGACGCGTTCATGTCTGCACCTATCCATGCGAGCGTCAGCGGCACTGTTAAAGAGATAAAGGATGTCGTGGCGCTGAATGGCAGGCTGTGCAAGACTGTTGTCATCGAGAGCGACAACCGTATGCAGCTGTCGCCCGATATCAAGCAGCCTGTTGTCAATTCGCGTGAGGATTTTGTTAAGGCTGTGCGCGAGAGCGGAGCGGTCGGTCTTGGCGGCGCAGGCTTCCCGACGCACGTCAAGCTTGCATTTGACCCCGACAAGACGCCGATAGACACGCTGTTGGTCAATGCGGCGGAGTGCGAGCCGTACATAACCTCCGACTACCGCGAGCTTCTGGAGAATACCGATTCCGTGCTGGGCGGTATCAAGCTCATCATGAAGAATCTGGAGATACCGCGCTGCATTATCGGTGTCGAGGCTGACAAGCCCGAGGCTATCGAGAAGCTGCGCAAGCTTACAGCGCCCACTCCTGCTATCAAGGTGGTCACGCTGCGGTCGAGGTTTCCGCAGGGCGCTGAAAAGGTGCTTATACGCACGCTAACTGGCAGGACGGTGCGCGAGGGCAAGCTGCCTGCTGACGTTGGCTGCATGGTGATGAACGTTTCGACCTGCGGCTTTATACACAGCTACATCCGCACGGGAATGCCGCTTATCAAGCGCCGTATTACAGTTGACGGAAATATAGTCAACGCGCCTGCAAATTTCTTCGTTGCAGTTGGCACGCTGCTGCATGATGTTGTCGGCTATGCGAGTATGCGAAAGCAGCCTGACAAGATAATCCTCGGTGGCCCGATGATGGGCAACTGCGCATTCGACCCTGACACGCCGCTCGGCAAGACGACGAATGCGGTGCTGCTGTTCAATGGTGCGCCTGAATATAAGGAGTCGCCCTGCATCCGCTGCGGCAGGTGCATACGCGCGTGCGCGGTCAACCTTGCGCCTACGGAGCTTGAGCACGCTTATGACCGCCGCGATGCTGAGGCGCTGAGAAAGCTGAAAGTAAATCTTTGCATGAACTGCGGCAGCTGCAGCTATGTCTGCCCTGCGAAGCACTCGCTTGCTGAAAAGAATCAGCTTGCAAAGGACTTCCTTCGCTCAAGCGATACAAATAAAGGAAAGTGAGGTGTTACCCTTGAACAAGCTTATCGTAGAGCCGTCCCCGCACATAAAAAGCGCGTGGACTACCCAGAGGGTAATGCTCGAGGTCATTATCGCGCTGTGTCCTGCGCTGATAGCATCTATGGTGCTGTTTGGCGTAAAGGCGCTGACGCTTACTGTTATCTGCTGCACCGCGTGCGTGCTGTTTGAGCTGCTCTTCTGTATCATAACGAAGAAAGAGCGCACTATCAGCGACCTTTCCGCGGTGGTAACAGGTATGCTGCTGGCTTTCAATCTGCCTGTGGACATCCCTGTTTACATGGCGATGATAGGCTGCTTTGTGGCTATCGTCATCGTAAAGATGCTGTTTGGCGGCATAGGTCAGAACTTTGCTAACCCTGCCGTTACCGCAAGAATAGTTCTGATGCTGTCCTTTTCCAAAGCAATGACGACATGGACTGCGCCGTTTGCCTACAAGGACGGTGTGGACGCTGTGACTTCCGCAACTCCGCTGACGAGCGACGTGCTGCCCTCGCTTACTGATATGTTTCTCGGAAACAGGGGCGGCTGCGTGGGTGAGACCTGCGCGCTGGCGCTCATCATAGGCGGCGTGTACCTTATCGTCAGGGGCATCATCTCGCCCGTGACCCCGGTCGCTTTTATCGGCAGCGTGATGCTGCTGGAGCTTATCAGCGGCGGCAGCATGACAGACGCGCTGTATCAGGTGCTGTCGGGCGGTATCATGCTTGGCGCGATATTCATGGCGACGGACTATTCCACGACTCCGCTGACCGCAAAGGGCAAGCTCGTATTCGGACTTGGCTGTGGTCTGCTGACGTTTGCGATAAGGGAATTCGCGTCCATGCCTGAGGGTGTGTCGTACTCCATCCTGCTGATGAACATACTCACCCCCTACATCGACAAGATGACGATGCCGAGAGCGCTCGGCGCAAAGAGGGGGGCAGATAAGTGAGCTTTGAGAAGATAAAGCCTGCGCTGATACTTGCGGCTATCGCGGCGATAGTTTCGGCACTGTGCATCATTACATACAACGTGACCTACGTTGACACCTCCGGTATACTCACCGAGAAGCAGGCTGCGGCTGTCGTCAGTATCTACGGCGGCGCTGCAGAGGATTATTCCGTTGTACCTGCGGAGCAGTGGTCTGCGCTTTTCGAGGCTGACGAGCAGCTTTCGCGCGTGACAAAGGTGATAAAGAAGAACGACGGAAGCCTTGCATTTGAGGTGGTAGTCAAGGGCTACAAGGAGGGCTTCGACCTGCTTGTGGGAGTAAAGGACGGCGCTGTTGCAGGCGTTGCGGTCGTATCGACAGGCGAGGAGACCAAAGACCTCGGCACAAAGGCGGCTGAGCCTGAGTACCTTGAACAGTTCAAGGGTATTTCCGACAAAGCTGCGATAGTAAAGAACGACCCGAAAAACGAGGGCGAGGTCAGGGCTGTGACTGGCGCGACCTATTCCTCAAAGGGCGTGGCGAGCGCGGTGAATATTGCGCTGAGCGCTTATGACATGATGCAGGCTGCACAGCCTGTATCAACGACAGGAGGTGAGATCGGTTGAGCTACATGAAAGAGTTTCTCAAGGGACTTGTAAAGGAGAATCCCACGCTGGTCTCGCTGCTTGGTATGTGTCCCACGCTTGCGGTCACTGTGTCCGCGTCTAATGCGCTGGGAATGGGCGCTGCGGCGACATTCGTGCTGATATGCTCCAACCTGGTTATCTCGCTGCTGAAAGACATCATCCCGAAGCAGGTAAGGCTTCCCGCATACATCGTTATCATAGCAGGCTTCGTTACGGTTGCAGGCTTCATCCTGCAGGCGTATCTCCCCGATATCTATGACGCGCTGGGAATATTCCTGCCACTCATCACGGTAAACTGCATCATCCTCGGACGTGCGGAGATGTTCGCAAGCAAGAACAAACCGCTAGTTTCCGTGTGCGACGGTCTCGGAATGGGCGTAGGCTTTACGCTTGCCATGCTTGCAGTAGGCTCTGTGCGCGAGATATTCGGCAGCGGAACATGGTTTGGAATTCAGCTGAGACCTGATTTCATCGAGCCCATGTCGATATTCATCTATCCTGCAGGCGGTTTCTTTGTGCTTGGCTGCGTCATCGCACTGGTGAATAAGCTGTCAAAGCGCACCGCGCCTGCCGCAACAGGCTGTGCTGCCTGCCCCAACAAAGAGGGCTGTGCAGGCGGCTGTGACGGAAAGGGGGATGAATAATGGAGCTTGCAAGAAGTATGATGATGATCCTCCTGACAGGCATACTGACAGACAACTTCGTGCTGTCAAAGTTCATGGGCATCTGTCCGTTTCTCGGAGTTTCCAAAAAGGCTTCATCCTCGCTCGGAATGGGCTGTGCGGTTACTGCGGTAATGGTCGGCGCTACCGCTGTTACATATCCGCTTTATCACGCGTTCCTCGTTCCGATGGGACTTGAATACATGAACACCATCCTGTTCATCCTCATCATCGCACTGTTCGTGCAGGTGGTGGAGATGGTGCTGAAAAAGTATGTCACCTCGCTGTACAACGCGCTTGGCGTGTATCTGCCGCTCATCACCACTAACTGCGCTGTGCTTGGCGTTACACTGCTCAATATCGAGAGCGACTACAGCTTCATCGAGTCACTGGTCAACGCGCTGGGCGCAGGTCTCGGCTTTATGCTCGCGATGCTCATTTTCTCGGGCGTGCGCGGCAGACTGGAGCGCTGCGATATCCCGAAATCCTTTCAGGGTATGCCGATAACGCTGGTGGCGGCTTCCATAGTTTCGCTGAGCTTCCTCGGATTTGGCGGTATCGTTGACGGATTGTTCGGAGGTGCGGTATGAGCTTTGTGATGACTTACATCGTGCCTGTGCTGATATTCGCCGTGATAGGACTTGCGGCAGGTGCGCTGCTGGTGTTCTGTTCAAAGGTGTTCTTTGTGGAGAGCGACGAAACTGTGGCAAGGATAACCGAAGCGCTCCCGGGCGCAAACTGCGGCGCTTGCGGCTATTCAGGCTGCGAGGGCTACGCGGCGGCTGTCGCAAAGGGCGAGGCTGAGCCGAATATGTGCAAGCCGGGCGGCTCTGACAGCGCGAAAAAGATCGCTTCGATACTTGGTGTTGGCGCAAAGGAAGCGGAGCGCATGGTGGCTTATGTCCGCTGTAACGGCTGCAACGGCGCGACTGAGGAAAGGTACATCTTCAAGGGTACACAGTCCTGTGCGGCAGCAGAGCGCTTCTACAACGGCAGGATGACCTGCAGGAGCGGCTGTGACGGACTTGGCGACTGCGTGAGAGCGTGCGCGTTTGACGCTATCTCGATAGTGGACGGGGTCGCTGTGGTTGACCGCGCGAAGTGTACAGGCTGCGGAATGTGTGCTAAGGTATGTCCAAATAAGCTTATCGAGGTCATTCCTGCGGCACAGCAGTATGCGGTGCGCTGCTTCAATACCGACAGCGGAAAGATAGTCCGCGAGGTATGTCAGAATGGCTGCATCGGCTGCAAGATATGCGAGAAGAAATGTTCTGACGGTGCGATAAAGGTGGAGAATGACCGCGCTGCTATCGACCCGTCTAAGTGTACCAACTGCGGCGAATGTGCAGACGCGTGTCCGCGCAAGTGCATAAATACCATCGGTGGATAACAAGAAAGCCTGAGGAGAACGCATTTCCTCAGGCTTTTTCATATAATGATACCGCCCCTTGTATCGGGGCGGTATGTTGTTAATTTATCTTGATGCTGCCGTTTTCATAGATGAGGTACAGCGCTCCGTCAAGGTCGGCGGCGCACACGAAGCTGCCCTTGTCGAAGAGCGGATGTGTCGCTTTCGTCCTGCCGAACAAAGCGTACTCGGATATGCGCGAAACTCCGTCGAAATAGGAGAATGCCGCGCCGTAGCGCTGGTCACCGATATAGAAGGTGTTCGCGCTGCACATGGTCGCCTCCGTACCCTCAGCGAGAGTGACTATCTTGGAGGTGGAGCCTGCTTCGGTGACAGCCTGCGTCTGTTCATCCCTACGGTAGAGCGTAAGCTTTACCATCGTGCCTGAGATGCTGCTGCACAGGGCGCTGTCGCCGTTTATGATGCCGTCAGCCGCGGTCAGCTCCAGTATAACGGGCTTGGAAGCGTCGGAGATATCCACCGCCATCAACACTCCGCTTTCACCGAGGATATACAGTATTCCGCCGTGCATACGAAGTGCGGTGACGGTGCCGTTGATGTTGGTTATAGCAGAGAGCGGCGCGAGGTCAAGACCGCGCAGGTAGACCGTTGTGCCTGTTTCAGTGCTTTCGGCAGTCGCGGTGAGCGCCTGCTCGCGCTTTATCTTTAATGTGCTGTCATAGGGCTGAGCGTCCTCTGACAGCTCAAATACGAATGTATCTCCTATGTCACAGGCAAGCAGGGAAGCCGTCTGCGCTGTGATGACGGGTCTTTCTTCCGTACCCTTGCACAGAAGCGTGTAGCCTGCATCGTCCTTCATTACAGCGAGGAACTGCTCAGCGCCCGAAAAAACTGGGTCTCCGAGAGCGGCGGCGCGCTGTCTGAGCGAGCCGTCAGCAAGGCTGTAGCAGCCATATACCGCGTAAGAGCAGCCTGTTGATCGGCTGAGTATCACCTCGGTCGGGAGCATAACAGAAGCAGCGCCGCCAACCGTGAACTGCGGCAGATAGAACTCCGTCTGTTCCACCGTAAAGCTCTGAGTGAACGGCGGTGTGTACACTGTGCCGAGCGACACCGCGTCCATGTAGATATACACATCCGTCAGCGTGCCGCACTGCTCTGATGTGTAAAGTACCTGTCCGTCTGAGTTGTAGGAGATGATGCCCGCGCTGTCTGCGTCCGCATACACCGCGGTGAGCGAGTCAGCGCCCTCTATCATTTCAAGGAACTGTGCGCCCTCGGGCGGCTGTATCGTGAACACCTCGGTCGCGGTGTCGTTCACTGCCTCGTATACGGTTATGCAGTCAGGCTCTGCGGCGAATGCGCGGCTGCCTACGTTATATACTCCAAGCTGCTCCAGCTGCTCGGGCTGCTGTATCAGCAGATGTCCGAACACCTCGCTGCGTTGGTCGGTATAGGCGAGGGCGCTGCCGCCGCCTAAAGCTCCGCTTGTATAGGCGCTGTGTATCTCAGCGAACACCGCCGCATTGTCGGCGGCATAATACGCTGTGGGAGCGGCTTCGGTCTGCTTGTCCACGTCGAATATCACCATTGTTGTATTAAGTCCCAGAAGCAGCGCCGCGCCTACCGCGGAGGCTATTATCTTGCCTGTATGACGTGCTACGGGCTTGTCCTCGTCGTAAAATGCGTCGTAGTCACTGCGGCCGATGTATTCCTTTTTCGGCTTCTGACGAGCGGTGAGGATGTCGGGATGTTCATCAGCAGATAGTTGACGCGCGGTGAGTATATCGGGTCGCTCTTCGTCATCTTCCTCTTCCTCATCCTCCTCAACGTCGCTCAGCTGACGTGCTATGAACTCGTCGAGCGGCTCTTCGTCGGGCTGTTCATCCTCTGAAAGCTGACGCGCGGTGAGGATATCGGGCTGTGCTTCGTCCTCGTCGTCCGCATCGTAATCGTCATGAGCGTCGTCGTCCGCAAGCTGACGCGCGGTGTAGACAGGCTTCTCGACATTGTAGCTGCCTGCGCTCAGCAGCGCGGTAGGCTGATCCTCGTCGAAGTCGTCGGCATGATCTTCCTTTGTGCCGTGTGGGATGAAAACGGTGTCGGGGTCGTCGTCCTGCAGAGCTTGCTCCTGCGCTATCAGCTCAGTGGGCAGGTCAGCCTTGTCCAGCATGACCGTGGCAGGATCCTGGTTTTCCCTGAATTTATCGAGCTGCTTTTTTTCCATGCGCATGGTGAGGGTACGCTCCCACACCTGCCGCGCGGTGTACAGCATCCTTGTGTAGTCCTGCGAGGTCAGACCCGAGCTGTCGAGCGTGACGATAAGGTTCTGCAGGTTCATTGCGGGATTGTTCTCTATCTTCTCGATAGCTTCCTCGGGCGCACCACAGCCTTTGAGCAGGTACAGAAAATCTGCCGAGCCTATGCCGAGCGCACGCACCCTGTTCAGGAATGTGAACGCGTCCATCTCAGGGAGTACGCGATCCTCCTCATCCATAAGGCAGACGGAGATATTCTGAGGCATAACGCTCTCGGGGATCACTTTTTCTGCCATATAACTTCGTATCTGGGATACCGTCAAGCGTATCGCCTCCTTTTTCAGTCTAATTCAAACGCTTCAAGCACGCGTTTTATCTTTTTGTTTACAGTGGAGGATGACAGCCCCGTAAACTGTGCTATCTCCTCGCTGCTGAATCTGCCGCCGATATACAGCGCGGTAAGCAGCCGCACCGTGTCGGACAGGCGGTTGAATTCCTGCTTGATATCAACGCCGTCCTCGTTGGGCATAAGGTTTTCGCGGTCGTAAAGTATCTCTATGCCGTTTGCGGAGTACATCTTGAATTTTGCTTTTATCTTGCTGCAAAGCGATTTCATCATGTGCGTGCGGAAGGAGCTTTCAGAGTGCAGCCTGCCCATAGCGTTAAATGTGCTTCGCACCGCCGAGGTGATCACCTCAACAGCGTCGGTGTCGTCAGCGAGCGAGTAGTAGGCGGTATAGTACATCTCGCGGTAAAGCGTTTCGTACAGACGCGAAAATGCTTTGGCATCTCCGTTCGCTGCCATCTCCTGCAGAGATCTGTAATTTTCCTTGTCCATGCTATACCCACCTTTCATTAATTTTATCGGGCGAAATGCGGCAGTTTTCCATTTCGAGGTCGGAGCGACCTCGATTTCGCCGAGGACGAAAGCATGGAAAAGCCTCCGTTCGCTGCCATCTCCTGCAGAGATCTGTAATTTTCCTTGTCCATGCTATACCCACCTTTCATTAAATTTATCGGGCGAAATGCGGCAGAGATCTTGTCCGTGCTATACCCGCATTTCATTAATTATAGACGACATAATGGGCGGCAGGTCGCCGCGCCTACTGTTTATCGTGTTTTGTAAGGGCGGATATTATCTGCCCGAATGCGGTTCAGTTTTTTTATACAGCACCGTCAGATCACCGTCAACAAAGCCTGTTGCAACAGCCTTGTATTGCGTCAGCTTATCGGCATATCTGCCATTTTTGAGGTAATCGGTGATTAGCTGCTGCGCCTCAGAAAGAAACTCGTTCCATTTCACAGTTCTTTCAAGAACGAGCGGCGTATCACGCAGCGCGAATACCTCGTCACAAGCCCAGTCGGGGTCGTCCTCGTCAAAGCTACCTGCACCAACGAACTCTATCGACCATTGATCGGCGCCGTCCTCGTAAAGATTGAAGCAGATCGCTTCAATACTTTCGGGTAGTACATTTGCAAGGATATCGTCCAGCCAGTTGTTGAAATCCGTCATGATCACATCCCTCAAAGCTCTATCCAGAAGCGCTTGATTACCTTTCCGTTAGCGAATGTGGTGCGCTCGAACACACCACCGTTTGCGAGTATAGTGCGCTCGCTGGGGAGGTTGTCCTCGTCACAGCAGACCAGCACGCGGTCTATTCCAAGCTGCTTGCAATTGAGCAGGTTGAGCCGAAGCATCTCCTTTGCATAGCCGCGCCGCCTGTCAGACGGTCTGACAGAATAGCCGATATGCCCCGCCCACTCGGCAAGGTCGCCCGAAAGCTCGTGGCGCAGGTCGATCATGCCGACAAGCCTGTTGTCAGGCTCGCGCACCGCGAGATAGGTGTCAGCGACGGCGTAACCCTCAGGGCAGGCAGCAGGCGAGGATAGCTTATCCACCTCCG
>SVMQ01000051.1 GCA_015067375.1 Oscillospiraceae bacterium
GCGCATACTTGCTCTTGTAGTCGTTGAAAGCCTTGATAAAGTCGGAATGCTCGTCGCGCTTTAGCTCTGTCATGTAGCCATGAGTATCCATGTTGTTCTCATGAACCTGTATCATGCACACCGCGATGTTGGAGCAGTGGTCGGAAACTCGCTCGAGATTCGTCAGCAGGTCGGACAGGATAAAGCCAAGCTCTACAGTACATCTGCCCTCGCGCAGACGGTCGATGTGACGGTTCTTAAGATCTGTACGCAGCTGGTCGATAACGTCCTCAAGAGGCTCTACCTGCTTAGCAAGGTCGATATCGGTGTTGATGAATGCCTCGATAGTCTTGTCCAGTATCTCATTGACCGCGGATGTGATAACGCTGATCTCGGCGCGCGCATCGTCGGAGAACTTTATCTTCTTCTGATACATCTCCTCGGAAGCCTCAACGATGTTGCAGGCATGGTCAGAGATTCGCTCAAGGTCGCCAATGGTGTGCAACAGCTTGGATACAACGCGGCTGTCATGCTCGGACAGGTCCTTGGAGCTTATCTTTAGCAGATAGGAGCCGATCTTATCCTCATAGATATCAATAAGGTTTTCGGCTTCCATTATATCAGTAGTCATCTTAGGCTCATAATCTGTAAGCGTGTCTATGGAAGCATTGATCGTCTTGCCTGTGATCTTCGCCATCCTGATAGCAACGTTGCGGCACTGCTCGATAGCAACAGAGGGAGTGAGCAGGAAACGCTCGTCGAGGATCGGCACCTTGCTGTCCTCATTGTCCTCGTTGGGATCGTCGCGGATGATAAGATGTGCGAGCTTTTCGATCTGCTTTGTAAACGGCAGGAAGGCAGTAGTAGCCAGTACGTTGAATACGGTGTGGATCACCGCGATACCTGTCGAGTTAAGAACATCATCAAGGAACGTGAAATGTAAAAATGCATTAAGCAGATAGAAGAGCGAAAGGAACAACAGCGTACCGATGATGTTAAAGAACAGATGAACGATAGCTACGCGTCTTGCAGATTTATTAGCTCCGACAGAGGAGATCATTGCAGTAACGCACGAACCGATGTTGGAACCGAGTATGATAGGAAGTGCAATCGCATATGTGATACCGCCTGTTGCGTTGGAAAGGGATTGCAGGATGCCTACCGATACCGATGAGGACTGAAGTGCAGCTGTCATAAGAGCACCAACCAGCACACCAAGTAAGGGGTTGGAGAACATCGTCATAATGCTGCAGAACTGAGGATCGCCCTCTAAAGGCTTAACAGCCGCAGACATAGTGTTCATACCGAACATAAGTGTTGCAAAGCCTACCAGTACAAGACCGAGAGTGTTCTTCTTGTCGGACTTTACGAACATCACGAGGATGATACCTATCACAGCCAGAACGGGCGTGAATGTGGTGGGCTTGAATATGTTGAGGATACCGCTTCCGCTGATGGAAGAAAGGCTGAGCAGCCACGCTGTGGCAGTTGTACCGATATTGGCACCCATGATAACGCCGATAGCCTGCGCAAGCTTCATGATGCCCGAGTTAACAAAGCCGACCAGCATTACTGTAGTAGCTGCGGATGACTGGATAAGCGCTGTTACACCTGCGCCGAGCAGAACGCCCTTTACGGGGTTGCTGGTGAGTTTTTCAAGCCATTTTTCAAGCTTACCGCCTGCCAGCTTCTCAAGCGCACCGCTGAGTATGTGCATTCCGAACAGGAACAGCGACAGACCGCCAAGCATATTTAGTAGATCATAAATTGTCATAGCATTTCTCCTGTAATTTTCCGACAATCTTTCTTTATTGCCGTATTTCTTTCCCTTTTGCGAACAATTTAATTATACAGGATTTTATTTTAATTGTACAGTGGTTTTTTCAAGATTTTTATTTTTCACCATTATCTATAAATTAGCCACATAAAACTCAAAATTTTCTGTCGAATTTGCGAATTATAAGATATATAATAATATGTATTCTCCCACAACGGGGAGAACATCATCAATCCTTTGCGCTTTCGATGACAGACATGGGGTCGATCCACTTGCCGCCCTGCTTTACGCCAAGGTGAAGATGCGGCGGCTGTACTATTTCAGCCTGACAGGTGTCGGAGGTCTTGCCGATTACAGCGCCCTCCTGCACGTTCTGACCTGTTTTCACATCAAGCTCCTTGGCAAGTCCGCAATAGTGTACCTCCAGCCCATTCTCCTGCTCAACGACTACACACACGCCCCAGAGCGGATCCTCGCTGATCTCCTTGATGATACCCGAGGACATAGACCTGACATCCGTACCAAGCGCGCAGAGGATATCACAGCCGTCATGCGTTTTCCATACGCCAAGCGTTTCCGACTTCACAAGCTCGCCGTTGCTGAACGGATGAGATACCTCTCCATCCACGGGCATGATGTTGCGTGACTCGATAACGACAGGTTTGTTGACCTCCTCAGCCTCATCACCAGCGATCTCGGCATCTGCAGCCTTCACAGGCGCTTCTTCAGGCTCTTTTTTGGGCACATCGTCCTTTGTGTTGTTGGCAGGGACATCAGCGACGCTGTTTTCAGGCTCAAACACCCATGTGTTTTCAACGACCGATTCGGATTCAGTCGGGGTTAGCCTGCTCATAGTGCGGTTATACGCAGTGAGAGTGGCTACGCTGACTGCCGCAATACCCAATACCACAGCCACAGCCATACCTTTTCCTGCAGGTAGTGCTTTTCTTGTCTTTTTCATTTTGATCGATCCTTTCATTAATGATTGATTGTGCGTTATGGACTGCCTGTCCTTCTTGCAGGACGTGTCAGTATTTTTACCTGCTTTTCGCGGAAATATACAGCAATGTTACATTTTAGATGATATATGCGGTTTTATATTGCAGAAAAAAAGGTTTTGTGATAAAATAAGCTAGATACTTATTTTCACAGATATAAAAGCGGAGGCGACAATGATAAGGATAGCACAGATCCTGGGCAAAATGAACGGCGGCGGTGTCGAGCAAGTAGTCATGAACTACTATAATGCTATCGACCGCGAAAATGTTCAGTTCGATTTTTTTATATTCAAAGGCTCGAAATATGTTCCGATCGACGAGATAAAAACGCTCGGCGGACGGATATTCGTGCTTCCAACGCTGAAAAAGCCGTTCCGATATATGAAGACCCTGCAACGGCTGCTGACGGAAAACGGCTATGACATAGTACACTGCCACCTCGGCACGCTTTCCGCGCCTGCTCTCAGGGCGGCAAAAAAAGCAGGCGTAAGAGTCAGGATACTGCACAACCACACGACCTCAGGCGGCAGCAGAGAGCTTGTGCGCAACCTTGCAAAACAACTGCTCAAGCCCTCCGCCAAAAGATATGCAACTCACCGCCTTGCTTGCTCAGAGCTTGCGGCACGATGGATGTACGGCGCTGTGCCGGTATTCCGCCTTGGAGAGGAGCTTCCGCCGATAAAACACGCTCTGGTCGTGCCTAATGCAATCGACACGGAGCGTTACAGCTTCGACAAAAACAAGCGCAGTGAGATACGCGGCGAGCTTGGTATATCATCCAAAACTCTTGTTTTCGGTCACATAGGCAGATTCTGCCCACAGAAAAACCAAAGCTTCCTTATCGACATATTCAAGAGTATAGTAGAAAAGCATAAAAACTCCGTGCTGGTACTGGTCGGCACAGGCAAGGATATCGACCTGATAAAAGCGCGCGTCATCACGGCAGGACTGAGCGACAAGGTGATATTCGCGGGGCAGCGCTCGGATACCGATAAATTATACAGCGCCTTTGACAGCTTTTTGCTTCCGTCAAACTATGAGGGACTTCCTGTCGTGGGCGTGGAGGCGCAGTGCGCCGGGCTTTACTGCATCTTCTCAGATAAGGTGACTAAAGAAGCAAAGCTGACGGACAGCGCACAATATCTCAGCCTGAAAAGCGGCGCTGACGACTGGGCATGCGCGGCGCTGTGCTGTGCAAAGCTCCGCAGTGAGCACGGCGCGGAGCAGATAGCCGAATCAGGCTATGATATTACTCTTGCAGCTGCAGGGCTGGAGCAGTATTATCTGTCGCTGTAAAACAAAATAACATCGAGGTAGAAAATGACAAAAGTATTGATAGACCTTTTTGTAAAAGACAACAAAAACGTGCAGGACACCGCGGTGCGTGCAGCTTACGGCAAGCTGTCGGGCTGGGTCGGCATCATGTGCAATGTCCTGCTGTGTGTGGGCAAATTTCTTGTGGGCTTTATTTCAGGTAGTGTTTCGATAACCGCAGATGCAGCCAACAATCTCGCAGACGCTTCTTCAAGCATCATCAGTCTGCTTGGCTTTAAGCTTTCGGAGCAGGGCGCTGATGAGGAGCATCCCTACGGCCATGCAAGATACGAGTACATCTCGGGTTTCATCATCGCGGTGCTGGTGCTGGTCATCGGATTTGAACTGCTTAAAGGCAGTATAGACAAGGTGCTGCATCCGTCTGAAGTAGAGTTTTCGTGGATAACTGTCGGAGTGCTTGCAGCCTCCATCATAGTAAAGCTGTGGATGATGCTGTTCAACACAAAGATCGGCAAACTCATCGACTCTCAGGCACTGACCGCTACTGCCGCAGACAGCCGCAACGACTGCATCTCTACATTCGTGGTGCTTATCGCGGCACTGATATCACACTTCGCCTCGGTGGAGCTTGACGGCTGGATGGGTATACTTGTGGCTGTGTTCATTCTGTACAGCGGCATCGGGCTTGTCAAAGAGGCTATGAGTCCCCTGCTCGGAAAAGCGCCCGCCCCTGAGATGGTAGAGGACATCCGCAGACGCATCATGTCCTATGACGGAGTACTCGGCACTCACGACCTGATGGTACACGACTACGGCCCAGGCAGAGTGTTTGCAAGCGTTCATGTTGAGATGGCGGCAGAAGCAGATGTGCTGGAGAGTCACGACATCATCGACAATATCGAACACGACTTCCTGCAGAGCGGACTTAATCTTGTGATACACTTCGACCCTATCGTTACCTCTGACTCAGCGGTGGGCGATACGCGCCGCGAGATAGCAGAGATAGTGGAACGAATAGACGAGCGCCTGTCTATACACGACCTGCGCATGGTGCCCGGCCCCACTCACACAAACGTCATCTTTGACTGCGTAGTGCCGCCGAAATTCGGCATGGATGAATCAGAGCTTAAAGCCGAGATATTCCGCTTCGTACAGCTCGATCACCCCGATTACATCTGCGTTATAACAGTGGAGCAGAGCTACGCTCCCATACCCAAAAAGCCGCAATCTCAGACATAAGGCGACGCCATAACGAATAATCCTCCCCCTTATGTGGAATTCTAAGAAAAACCACAAGGGGAGGAATTTCATTATGTCTTTATACGGAAAGCTTGCAGGCGCATTAGTTTCGGTCGCAATAGTTGGCTGTGGTGCGGCGTATGTTATATCGGCAAGCGACGAGGTCATGGCAGAGGTCAGCGAGCTAAGCAGCGAACTGTCCTATTATGTCATACGCGAATATAACGGGGATATCGCGCTGTTCAAAGATGGCAGCGACGAACCTGTTGCGATATACGACCTGCCTGCCGAGGGCATCAACGCCGCCGACTATGAGCTGCTGCGCGAGGGAATCCGCCTGCAAGGTCTGAGCGATGTCACACGTCTGTTGGAGGATCTTGACATCGAGATACCGTGATACCATTGAATACCAATACAGCGAGGTGATACTATGCATACGCTCAGCGATATATACCGCCCGATAACAGCACAGCCATTCCACCAAAGCAAGGATTACTGCGAGATAGCGCCGTGTGCTGCACTTCGCCCGTATATCCGCTGCTTCTGGGGTACTACAGAGCCTGTTTGCGCACAAGCAGGTCGATCAACAACGGGGCTGGTGATACCTGACACCTGCATGGATATCATCTTTGACATAAATTACACCCGAAACTCATACAACGGATTTTTCTGCACGATAGACGAGCATTCCTATCGCACAAGCGGCGCTCCCGCCGCCGAAACGACGGCGACCTTTGCCATACGCTTCTATGCATGGACGGCGCTTCTTTTTACGGAGCGCGGATTTACGGGCTGCAAAAATCAGGCATTTGATATCGGGGAATTCTTCGGCTCTCTGAAGGCGGAATTGGAGCCGCTGCTGTTCGATATACCTGACCTACACGGAAAGATAGCCGTGGCGGAAAAGCTGCTGCTGAAAAGGCTTTGCACAGACCGCATCAGCAGCGACCTTTTGAACGCGATATACCGTATGCTGCAAACGAACGGCAGAGCCGACATCTCCGAAATCTGCGGCTACACCGCCGTATCTCAGCGGCAGCTTGAGCGCATATTCAACCACAGTATGGGCGTTTCACCAAAGGTGTTCTCCTCGCTGCTGCGCTATCAGATGCTCTGGCAGGATATGCTGTACTCACGGGGATCTACCATCCTTGACGCCGTTGAAAAATACGGCTACTTTGATCAGGCGCATCTGCTAAATGACTTTAAGCACAGACATCTGATGACCCCGAAAGAAGCAGTGCGGTTTGCACTGAAACGCTGATGATGTCGGATTTTTACAATACAGCCCTTTATTTTTATGATACACTGATACAAAAGGAGTTGTTATCATGAATACATATGAAAAAGCAAAACAGTTCGTTTACAGGAATGCGCGCCCTCTCGACCTCGCACGCTGGCAGTATCATTTTGAAAACGGCAGCAAGGAAGCTGTGCTTCATGCGCTGTCATTCTATCAGAATGAGGACGGCGGATTTGGTCACGGCATAGAGCCTGACTTCCTCAATCCTGATTCCACCCCCATCGCAACATGGGCGGCGACGGATATAATCAACGAGACAGGTCTGACGGACAAGGCACACCCCATCGTCACAGGAATACTCCGCTATCTCGAAAGCGGTGCTGACTTTGACGAGGAGCAGAATCAGTGGCTCAACACCGTCCCCACCAACAACGACTATCCGCACGCAATATGGTGGGAGTACAACGGAAGCTCCGAGCTGAAATACAATCCCACTGCCGCGCTTGCCGCTTTCACTATCCGCTATGCTGACAGCGATTCCAACATCTACAAAAAAGCCTGCAATATCGCCAAGCAGGCGGTGGAGTGGTTTGTTGGCGCTGTGCCGTTTATCGAGCAGCACATCACAGGCTGTTTCATAACACTATATAACACGCTTTCTCAGACTGCGCCCGATATTTGCGATATGCAGCTTTTCAAGGAAAAGCTCTGCGAAAATGTAAAACACACCATCTGTCCCGATACAGAAAAATGGGCGACCGAATATGTCACCCGACCCTCGAATTTCAGCATCACAAAGGACAGCGTCTTCTACCCCGACAACGCCGAGCTTGCAGAGTATGAGTGCGGGTTTATCGAAGCCACACAGCTGCCCGACGGCTCTTTCCCTGTGCCGTGGCAGTGGTACACCGATTACAAGGAATACGAGGTGTCAGCAAATCATTGGCGGTCGTCCATCGCTATAACAAATATGCTGTACCTTAAAGCTTACGGAAAATAATGACAGCCCCTCTTATACAATAAGAGGGGCTGTGCCATATCAATTGATAATGCCATCCCACAGTGTAAAGTCGCTCAGATACTCAGCGCTTACGGCAGGAACATGGAACAAGCTGTATTCTTTCATGTCGCCCATTCTCTCCGCATCAAGCAGGCTGCTGTCCGTAGTGTCAATAAAGTAGCGGTAGTATGGCTGGATGTACTCGTCGCCCATGCGATAGATAAGCTCTACTTTTGCAATATCACTTTCTTCAATACCGGAAACACCAGGGATGCCGCCGCCCTCCAGCAGTATTGCGCGCGCCTCTTCCTCAGTGATAACAGGATAATCTCCCAGATACTCCGAGCAAGCAAGCGCATCGTGCATCCAGATGAGCCAACGCTCTCCATCACCACGTGGCGCTATATCTGCAAATTTGAGATTGTAATTCAATATATCCTGTACGATATCATCCGAGCTGTCGTATACATAGTACGACCTGTGCTGTTGTTGATAGATATCACGGTCGTTGTTGCTGTAAGATACAGGCTTGTCATATTGCAGCAGACCTCTCAGCCTTTGCGCAATGTACGCGATGGTCTTTTCTCCCTGCTCATCACTGGTGTTGTCGTAACTGAAGCTGTAACCCTCGGGGAGCTGTACACTCTCTTTATATACCACCTTTACATTGCCGTTGCCGTAGACGTCGATAGTCACTTCATCGCAATCAGCACAGACGTAGTACACCTTGTCCGCGTACTCCTCAGGAGGATTACCCATTCCGTCGCCTATCGTTTCGGATGAAATATTATTCACTGTCTGCCCGAGAGATGCTGCTACATTCTCCGCCATGGTCATCATAGTATCCTCCGACAAGTATACAGGCGCACCGCCTGTATGCTCGGTATAGGACAGATTGCGGAATACAGGCAGCTGCTCAAGCTGCAGGTCTGCCGACCACGGATTTGCCGTATCAAGCTCCGAGATATCGAACACCCATATGCATATGCCACCGAAGCCCATCGCACCCATTTCAAATTTCGCTGAGATATGCACAAGTCCGTCGTCCGTCTGTTGTGGAAGCTCGTACTCGGGGTAGATACGGTGGTTTTCCAGTATCTTGGCATATTCCTCGTCGGATAGCACAGGAAGTGTTTCCTCGGTGATAACAGGCTGCTCGTCGGGCGGCGCTGTAGTTGTCGTCGTACTTACCGATGCAGTCTGCTCTGGCGGCTCTGCACTTTCATGTATAGCACTCGTTACTTCCGCTGTAGCTTCGCCTGCAGCTACGGGGATCTCAGGTCTGCCGATGCCGTGCAGCGCTATCGCCCCCACGAGCGCCGCCGCGCATACTCCTCCGCCAACCGCAAACCATTTTGCTTTGGACGGCTTTTTTTTTGCAGGCTCAGGGATGAGCTGCTCGTCTATCTCACCTATCATATCCAGAAGCTTTTCATTATTCTTCATATCTCGATACCCTCCGTTTCAAGAAATTCCTTAAGGGCAGCGCGTATACGGTGCAGCTTCATCTTCAGCGCTGCCTCGCTCATAGAGTGGCTTCGCGCGATATCCTTTATCGGCTGCATATACCAGTAGCGCAGTATGAAAAGCTCCGCCGAATCAGCTTTGAGTCCGCGCAGGAATCGCTCCAGCGCATCCTTTAATATGTAATCCTCCGCGATGCTGCTGCAGTCGGAAACGCACTCCGCAAGTTCATCAAGACAAAGCGCGACCTCGCCGCTGCCGCGCTTTTGTGCGCCGCTCCTGCGGTAACGGTCTATAGCAAGTCCGCGCGTTATCTTCCCGAGAAACACAGAAAGCCTGCCCGGTCTGCTGGGCGGTATGCTGTCCCATGCTTTCGCCCATGTGTCGTTTACGCACTCCTCCGCATCCTCGGCTGAGTGCAGGATATTCCTTGCGATAGCGCCGCAGTAGCCGCTGTATTTCCGACTGCTCTCAGCGATCGCCGCTTCGCTGCGCTGAAAATACAGCCCGATTATCTCGTTGTCATCCATATCTGCCCTCCTGTTGTGAAAGACCTTTCATATATACAGACGTAAACTGCCGCGCAAAGGTAACGGTATCATCGTATTGATTTTACCATTTTTGCAGCAGCGTGTCAATGCACCGAAATATCTGTTCGGCATAAAATAAGGTGTGGGATAATATCTCACAATACTACTCAAAGGAGCATATTATGGACAGCTTTACTATAAATATGCCGAACTCGACGACGGCATTCAAGGCGAGAGCAGTGCTTGCAAGGCACCATATCCCGTCCATCGTCGAGCGCACTCACACTCAGCGCACGGGCTGCAGCTTTTCCCTGCGCGTGATGGGAAGCAGAGAAAAGGTTTGCGCGCTGCTTTCCGCAGTCGGTATACCCTGTGGTATATCTTGACAATGCTGCCACCACCTACCCAAAGCCGCCGCAGGTCTATCGCGCATGGAGCGAGGCTATGCGAGCGTTCGGAGCAAACCCCGGGCGCGGCGGCTACACCTTCTCTTCACGGACTTCCGAGGCTGTATATGCCGCACGCGCCCGTTGCGCGGAGCTTTTCGGCGCACAGCCCGAGAACGCGATATTCACTCTCAACTGCACTCACGCACTGAATTACGCAATAAAGGGTCTTGCACGGCACAAGGTACACTATGTCATAAGCGACCTTGAACACAACGCGGTACTCAGACCTGTACACGAGAGCGCCATGCACAACAGCGGCAGCTATAGCATCTTTAAAACGGACGAGGATGACGATCTGACGCTCGCTCGTGCAGAGCGCGCCATACGCCCCGATACTGCTGCACTTATCTGCACCGCGGCAAGCAACGTAACGGGCAGGCGGCTGCCGATAAAGCAGCTTGCTGAGATATGCCGCCGCAAAAAAGTGTGCTTTATCGTGGATGCGGCACAGGGCGCAGGCGTGCTTCCGCTGTCGCTTGCAGACGGGATACATATCCTCTGC
>SVMQ01000052.1 GCA_015067375.1 Oscillospiraceae bacterium
CTTTTGCTGCTCTGGTCGTTTCATCGACATCATATTCAAACACATCACGCAAGGTCAACGCGCCCTCTGTTATCTTTTTAAGCTCTGTATCGTCAAGCTCTTTGAGATTGCGCGTAACCGCCGCAACAGAGTCAGCAACATCATAGAAATCTTCACCGAAGTTATCTCTGTACACTTCTGTAATAACGTTCTTGTATTTCTCGGTCTCCTCAGCGCTTGCGCCAATGGACGCAGACAGCTTACCGACAGCACTGTCAAGCTCCTGCGCCTTTTCCAGTGCAAGAGCGATGCCGTCCTTAACTATCCCCACCGCGCCCGAAGCAGCATCCGCAAAAGCAGAGAAGCCCTCGCTTGTATCGTCGAGAGCTTCCCTTTGTTCTGTGAGTTCGCGGTTGGCGCTACTTATCTGTGAGCGCAGCTGACCTTGCGCCGCCTGATATGTGCCTATCTCCACTGCACATTGCGTGATGCTGTCGCGCAGCTCCTGCATGCGCGCAGTCTGCTCCTCAGTGGCGTTTTCGCCGTTGTTGGTCTCGCGGTTCAGGCGGTCAAGCTCCTTCTGATACTCGCGCATGGTCGCGTTAAGTTCCTTGACCTTCGCTTTGTTCTGCTCAAGATCCTGATTGAGTTCCTTGAGCTTCTGCACGACCTCGTCCGCACCGTGTGCAAAGCCGCTGGAATCCGCCGTAAAATTCGCGGTAAGCGTGCGCTGTTCGTCTGCCATGTTGTTCAACTCCTTATTTTAGGGTATAAAAAAGCACCCTACTTTTGTGTAAGGTGCTACATTGTGTCACTTTGTAGATTTTTTGTACGCCAAATATTTATTTATGTAATAATCAGGAGCTTGAGTAACAAAGTAATCGCCGCCGTTCTCCGCTCTCTTCCATATCATATTATCCGCAAGCGCATTTTCAAAATAGCCGTAATAATAATCATTTGGTGAATAATTAGTCCATTTGAAATATGGCTGACCTGCTCGATTATGACCCTCTGCATACATAGCCATGCTGCATTCAATTTTCTTGCCGTTCAAATATTTCTTCGCTTCTTTATATATACATTGTTGCAAATACGCCGTTGCGCCGAGTGCTATATCATAATCTTCTTGCGTGATTGTTCCTCTTTGGACTTTCTTATGTAGACCGTCAAACGATGTAAACGAGCAACAGCTGAGTGAATAGTCATAAGGAAAAACATAATTTATTCTTGCTTCGCCATCAATAACTATATAAGAATGGTTGGTCAAATCAGAATTATCGGTATAGTGGCCATAGTTTACTTTAATATTGCCTAGCGGTGTTTCAAGCACCGAATACTTTGTTTTAAGATATTCTGTGAACTCTTCTATAGTTTTCTGCTTGTATGGATTTTTCAAAGTAACTTTGACAACAGATGATGTTGCCATCGCTATAGTTTTTCCATCCTTTTTTGCTACAGCGCGTACACAAAAATAGTAAGTGCCATAATCTAGGTTTTTTACTGTATACTTATGCTTTTTGGTAGTTGCTAATTTGGTGTATTTACTTTCGCCTTTTTGTTTATAATAAACAGCGTATACGGTGGCACCTTCCACAACATCCCATTTCACTGTAGCAGAAGTGTTTTTTGCTGTTACAGTGACTATCGGCTTTTCAAGTGACATAGCAGCAAACGCAGATAAATTAATACAATTCAACATAAAAATTGCCAAAAGCAACAAAGATATCAACTTTTTCATGGTAATTACCTCCAAACATTTTCCTCATTATACCACCAAATCCACCAGATGTCAATACTGCACCAAAAAGTTCCTGCTCTTGCTGAGCATCTCCAACTGCGCGAGGAAAAGCGCGTTGATAATTGCGACTACCATGTCCACTTTGCCTGCGGAGCGCTTCTTATCAACGTATTTATTGAGGTTGGTGTCCTCGCGACACCGCGCGTTCTGGAAGTTTATCTCCAGCAGTGTGTTGCGGTCATAACTGAACTCGCCGCTGAGTATCTTCTCTTTCAGCAGCTTTGTTGCAGGATGAAGCACCGAGCTGTGTTGTTTTATCTCAACGCACTCCATAGGATGTCTGCTGTCGCTTTCAAGCTTCTGTGCAGTCGAAATAGCGTTGTATCGGTCAAAACCACACTGCACTACCCTAACGCCGTATGTTTCTTCCAGCGAAAGTGCAAAGCGCTCCACAAAGCCGTAGTCAATGACCTCGTCGCCACACGCGAAACACTCTCCTGCCGCAATATGCCGCTTGTAGTCCACCTTTTCCTTTGCGGTCTTTATTTCTACACGGTCATTAGGCAGAAAGCCCCACACCTTTGCATATACGCGCTCATTATCATCATATGTCACCATAGCTATCGCGGTATTATCCTCTGTAAGTGACAGGTCTAGCCCAAGCCACACGCGCCTGCCGCGCCAGAAGTTCAGATCTTCATCCGTAACACACTCGCGTAGCTTCACTACATCGATAAATCCCTCTGTTCCAAGACCCTGATACTTGATATTGCAGTGCTTACAAAGGAAATTCTCGCGCCTGTTCTCATAAAGGATAGCGAGATTGCGTTTCTCTGCCAGCTTCTGAAACAGCTTATCATTCGCAACAGCCACAGGATTAGCCTGGTATATAACATTATCGTCGGTCTCCCAGTGCTTGATAAGTTCCTCGTCAGGCTCAAACAGCAGCGCGAATATACGCTCCATTCCCTCATACAAGCCGTCAAGCTGCTTTTTGGCAAAATCTATCTCATCTATCAGACCATTGTCGTCGTTCGGATACTGCGTGGATATCAGAATACCAAGCGGATCATCAAGTGTTATCTGCGAGGAACGCATCGCTTCCACAGGGTACGCACCCATCGCGCCTACCTCGTCCGCGAGGAAGATATGCGCAAGCTTACCGTCGAGTTTATCCTCGGAGTATGCAAGCGGCACATATTCTGCCTCGGTTATATCGCACCTTATTTCGCTTCGCAGCACTTTGAAATGCTTCTCCAGCGCAGGCGAGGACTTGATGATCTTTTTCAACGCGATCTTAAGCTCACTCGACAGCTTTAGGTCTGGCGCAACCGAGAAAAACCGCGCAAACCTCGGAGATGTAAGCATCGCAATGATGAATATTACCGCCGAAGTAAACGTCTTGAAATTTTTTCGTGCGATCTCAAGCAGACCTGTCGTATAGTACCTGCCACCGTCCGCATTCATAGTGCAGAACAGCGCGAATATAAACAACATTGCATAGTCCTCAAGCCCCTCATACATCGACTTTCTGAGGTCGGGATGTGTGATTATCTTTAGTATATTGGATATCTGGCGAAACATCTTAAGATCAATGTATGCGCCCTCGCCCTTTCCGTCGCAGATATCAAGCCATTTCTGTGCCTGCCTGCGGACGTACCGCCCTATCTTCGGGTTATCGGGCTGCGCCGCATACTGCGCATATTTGTACGCTCTGCTGCTTGTAATAAGCTCGTCAGCCACGATTCTCCCTCCTTGCTGAGATATCAAGAAAACCGAGGCACTAGTCCTCGGCTCTGTTCATATTTCAGTCCATGCCCTCTGTATCATACATTTCCATACGCTCAGGCGGTTTCATGTAACCTTTGGCCACCGCATAATCCAGCCATCTTGACAGCAGCTCGCGCAGTGTCGAATTCCAGAAGAACTCCTCAGGTTTACGCATTACGTCGCATATAAGAGTGTGCAGTTTGCGATAATCAGGCTTGCTGCTCTTTTTTGGCGATGGCGTAGGTATCTCAAGAGGGTCGTATTCAGGCAGCGACAGAAGCACCGCTGAACGGCAATGTTCCCAGACCTCATCTATGCCAAGCGCGGAAATAATTCCGACCTCGCGCTCCTTACCGATGTCCTCCGTCAAACCTGCGTGCAGGAATTGCAGCACTGTCACACCCTTGACCGTATCGCCAAGTATGGCGTTGTATTCAAGCCCCTCGCGCTCTAATTTCAGCAGCGCATTCATATCATAGCGCAGATGCAGTTGTGCGCCGCCGAAATCAAAGCTGTATTCAAGAGGGAGCAGTTCCCCGAGGCTCATCAGGGCGTTACGGCAGCATCGTCATTGAATGCCGCCTCGGTAAACCAGTTCTCAATGAAGTCCTTGTCTTCCTTAGGGTCAAGGCCACGCTTCTTGTAGCAGTCCTTATGGTTGCTCAGCAGCGGCGAATATATGCCCTTGAGAGCAGCTGTGCCATAAGAAACAGTCGTACCCTCGCGCTGCTTGTTGTCCTCGCCCTGAGGAGTCCACTTGACCTTAGGGAACTTATAGAGATTAACAAGACCGTCCGCGCGCTCCGTCATGACAGCCACTGCGACATAAGGTACGATATCGTCGCTGCCCGACATTACAGTACCATTTGTTGTCGCTGTTTCGCCGAACAGGAACTGCTCATCATCAGAGGAAAATGCGCGGATAACGCTTTCGATATCGCCGCCGTCCTTTGCTGCATAATCCTCGACCTTGACACCGTCACCATACTGCTCCGCCGTCTGAATTCTTGGCGTATAGCGGAAGCTGTTCAGCTGATTTTCGAATTTGTGCGCAGTAGCATCGTAGACAGTGCCTGTAGAATCGTCGCTTGTAAGCTTCCACATTACCATGCGCTTTACATTGATGGGCGAGCTGCCCTTGATAGGTGTTGACATGATATATCATCCTTTCTCAGCCGCCAAAACGCTGCGCGGCTGCTTCATATAATTTTTCGAGGACGCGCTTTGCCGCCTCCTCTTTTTTTGTAAAAAAGCCTGCGCGGATATGCGATATATGCGCAGGAAATTCGCCTTTTTTACGTCCAAGCTTGTCCTTTGGCTTGGAATGCCGCGGCGACTTGCCGGGACGTCCGAATTCTATCACATAAAGCTCGGGATATCGTTTCAGGGTCTCTGCATCGTAACCGATACGCACCTTATACACTATGCCACGAGACCTTTTATCACGGAATATCCGTATAAGGTCGCCGCTGATGTTGTTGTAATCGTGGCTTTGCCTGTCGCGTTTGAAGCTTGCTTTTCCAAGCAATCTTCGCTGCTCGTCAGCTATCAGCTGAGCTGCTTCGTCAACGGCTTGCGCGGCAGTTTCATCCACGATCCTCACCGAATGATTAAGGCTGTCTATCATTGCTGATATCTCCGCCTGAAAACCCTCGAACTGCAGAAAGTCATCGCTCAACGTTCCTGCACCCCCGAAAAATCAAGGCAGTAATGCGTACCGACAGGATAAAACGCGTCATCAAAAACGCGCTGCTCACTGTCATATCCGAAGCCTGCCGCTTCCATTGCCGAGCGTAGTCGCTCGTATAACGCAAAGTCAGGCTTTGGAGTGAACACATTGAGCGTGACAAGGTACTGTATCAGCTCTGCCTTACCATCACCATAGCTGTAGCCTTTGCCCGAGCCGTATTCATAGATGATATAGCTTTGCGGCGGGTCATTGCGTCCAAAATCGGGCGGCACATCATAAAAAGGCACTGCTGACGTGGAAAGCACTGCCTCTATTCTGTCAGCAATACTCATTCGCTCAGCCCCTTTCCAGTGTAAGCTTTATGTGCAGGTCGTTTTTGGCACTGCCTGTCTGCGATATCTTGTAACGTTTTCCGCGGTAGTCGATGTGGGTATAATCGTCCTTTTCAAACTCCCTGCGCCACATTACAGCAGTCAGAGATATCTCCGCACCTGCCTGTAACGCAGTATATTTAGTGGTAACGCCCACGTCGCTGACGTCTGCCCACACCGTCACCTTGGAAGCAATAACAGGATCAGCCCTGCCATTACTCGGCATTATTTTCAGAAGCTTGATGCGCTGGTTGAATTTCATACGCTCACCTCACGCAATAAAACTACGGCAACGCAGGTCAAGTATCGACTTTGCAAGCGGATTGAGCCTGTCAACATCCACCGTCATGCTGCGATTACTATACATCTCGCAAGCGATACAGAGAAAAGCATACGGAATATCATCGTATTCATCGAGCTGCTCCGCAGTGCAGGAAGTGTAATCCGCTACATACTTTTTCGCAGCAGGTGAGTATATCTCGATAAGCTCTCTGCTCTCGTCATCAGAGCAGCCACAGTGCGCCATTACGATATCAGTCGTTACCTCGCTCAGCTTCATCGGTCTTAGCCTCCTTTGCCTTGCCCTTTACAGGCTTGACGTAGCCGCAGGAAAGCAGACCCGAGAGCAGCTTGCCCTCGGGAATTTCCCTTGTTTCGCCCTCAGCCATGCATACCTCAGCAGCAAAAGCTGTTGTTGCTTTGACTAACATAGCGCACCACCTTAGGCTGTTGCCATGTCAAGAGCCGCGATCTTCTGCGCATTCTCGATCTTTGAATCCATCTCCATGAATACGCTCACACCAACAGCGTGCTGTGTTGCAAACAGTTCACGAAGCACCTCAACAGTGGGATTCTCTGCGATCTTGACAGCAAGGCCTGAGAAATCGCCATACAGAATAGCGCGCTTGCCGGATTCCATATCAGGCATCTTCTTGGCAATATAGACATCCTTGCCAAAAAGAACATAACCCCATCTTGATGTCGCGTCCTTCTGCAGCAGATAGTTGCCGTCGCCGTCCTTAAGCTTGCGGATAGCCTTTCTGGTGTTTTTGGACATGATCCAGATAGCATCAGTCTGATACTCGTCAGGAACTTCCTCCTGCAGATCAATAAGCTCGTCGGCAGTAACCGCCACCGCAGAAGCCGCAGGAATTACCTGTGTCACAGAAGAAAGTCCCTCGATCTTGTCAACAGTACCGTTGAGCAGCTCGCCCTCTATCCAGCGGACAGCCGACTCCGCAGTCTTCTTGACGATATAGCCAAGGAGATCGAACTTGCTGTTGTTGAGCAGCTTCTTGGAAACCTTGCACAGCGCTCCTGCAAGGAAGCCTGAAAGCTGGATGGACTTAAACTTGCCGCTTGTACTCTGAAGCTCCTGGAACTCATCGGCGTATGCCATTGTGATCTCGCCGCTCTCCTCGTCATAGTAAGGAATGTTCAGCGTACCACCGATCTCGTACTTGGTAGCAAGTCTGAATACAGGCGACATCTCCTGGATCTTCTCGATGATCTTGTTAGCGATAGACGACGGGATCACAGCGCCGTTCTCACTCGCCGTGAAATTGCTGTCAGCACGCGTCTCAAGCTCCTTGCTCCTGCCGCGGATGTAGTCAAGGAACATTCTCTCCTCTGTCTCGGTGTCAACGTCGGACTTCTCACCCTGTTTGTCATCGTCCACAGGGATATTGATCTCCTTGCCGCGCTCCTCCCTGACCGCATTGATGGTCGCAGTCAGGCGCTCGACCTCTTCCTTCTTCTTGTCGTACGCAATCTTTTCATCGTCAGTGAACGCACGCACCTCTGTCTTGCCGTCCTTTGCCGAAGAAAGAGCAGCGACAAGAGCCTCCATCTCAGCGATGAGTGCCGAGCGCTTCTCAATAAGTGCCTTTAACATAATTACATCTCTCCTTTGTATTTCAGAATTTCAAGCTGCTTTCCGTAAAAAGCAGCCATTGTTGACTTATTTTCGTCCGAATTGGACATATCAGTGACCTCGACATTATCGTCGAAACCTCTGCGCTCCATAACGCTTACGCCATCAGCCGCCGCGCGAGTTTCAACGCTCGTGCCGATATACGCAGGTGTTTTGGTGAGGATAGATACCTCTGCAAGGTCAAAATCCAGCAGTGTGCGCCGCTGTACTCCCTCGCGGTACGGCTCCCAGCTATCGTGAGCCTTTTCAAAACCGAAGCTCCATCCCATCAGGCGGCCCTCACGCGCTGCCTGAACCGTTTCGGGGTCTGTAATGACCGCTTCGCCGTGAAGTCCGATAGCGTCCTCGCGGAGTTTGAGTGTACCGCCGCCCACCGAGCCGACCTCTCTGCCATGATCCAGCAGCATACGCACATTCGGGTTGCGGCTTATCGCCCTGCCGAATGCGCCTGCAGACACCTTTTCAACGAAGTCCGACGTTGCTTTTGGACACATCTGCTTAGGCAGCACGCGGCTGTCGCGCTCAACTGCGTTGATATAGCCGCTGATGTGCGCCTCATTTGCGCTCCTTATCTCGATCTTCATGTGTTTTTCACCTCCAATCAGCGAAAAATGGCAATAAAAAAGCACCCGTTTCCGAGTGCTTGATTATTCAGTTGTTACCGACATAAATGTCGGGGAGTATAGAAAAACCGCCTTGCAAGCGATTGCAAAACGGTTTAGGTTGCATTCGGTCAGTCAAAATCATCGTCATCATATACGATTTCAAGACTAGGAAAACGTTCTTCAGTGAAGATAAGGCA
This sequence comes from Oscillospiraceae bacterium, assembly GCA_015067375.1. Taxonomy (GTDB): domain Bacteria; phylum Bacillota; class Clostridia; order Oscillospirales; family Ruminococcaceae; genus CAG-115. Next base: position 8,284 of record SVMQ01000052.1, read on the forward strand.
AATAATCTCATCAAAAGTTGCATCGGGATTATTCTCACAAATACGAATAAACTCATCTGTCCATCCGTTTTCGTCAGCTGAAAAAACCGCGCACATGATTAAACCTTTTCTATCCTCTTCATCGTGATTAGGATGCGGATATGACTTCAACAGTTTTATAAGCTTACGTTCTTTCTCATTCATCATAAGCCTCCTCAAATGCTTTTATTCTGTTGTAATATCGACGATGTATTTTATGTGAAAAAGAATAAGTCCCCGGCTCAACGACAGAAAAAATATAAAAGTGATCTCTGTTATAACAACAATGAATGCTGCCGTCTTTGTACGACGGATGGTCAGTACAAATTTCATGACATAATCGTTCGTATTCTTTCTTTGTTATTCTCGCACGACCGCCGCGACCATTTGAAACACTTCCTGTAAAACGACCATCTTTACCCTTTTTCCAGTTTGTTTTGGCTCGTGTTTCCTCAATTATACCACCATCATCAGGATTTTGCAACCCTTCATCGGATATCTGTTCCACTTCTGACACAGTATCACCCATCTTGACAGTTTTGTTGGTGTTCGGTGTATAGATAACGCCTGTGTTCGGGTCAAGCAGCACATCATTCAGACCAAGCTTGATGTAGTTAAAGCCAAGCGGCGGCATATCTTCTTTGTAGCGCACCTCATCAGGCTGCAGGAAGTTATTCTGCAACCCAACCGCATACGCCTGATAGCGCGACAGCATATCGCCCTTGAGCAGCTCTGACATATCCAGCACGAAGTATTTTCTGCCTTTCTCGCTCTCTAACAGCAGAGAGCGGTTGAGTGCCGCCTGATAAGTCTCCACAACTGGCTGTATCGCTGTCACAGCCGCTGACATGATCTCCGCTGTGGAAGCTGTTCCGCTGAGTATAGCAGTACCTAAACCAAACAGCATAGCGATCTGTGAGGAGTTGGTCAGTTTGTTCTGATTGAGCTGCATCTCTACAGAGGACGAGCCTGACGGAACATATTTCATTCCGTTGTTGAGAATCATCATCGTGTACTCGGGTTTTGAATGCAGATTATCCCATGCGTCGCGAGTTAATTTCAGCTCGTCAGCGCCAAGTTTATGCTCTGCCTGCAGAAAGCCTTTCCTGTTGCCGCCTGTTGCGGAAACACCGTTCTCGTAATTCAGCGCGCCCAACAGCGTTGATGTTATCGTCCTGTTCTCGTCAAGCACGCCCTTGCCGCTTACTCCATCAGAACTGTTCCGAGTAAGTATCAGGAAATCATACGGAGCATATCTCCTGCCGCCGACATACAGATCGCACTTGCGGAAGATAGGGTCGCTGTTGCGCATAATGCTAACATCACGCTTGTCAACATATCTCAGCGACTTAAAGCCGCCGTTACCTCGCTCTATGTACAGATAACCTGCGCCATAGATCAGCATATCGCGTATCTGAGCCTTTTTCGCATCCAGCGCATTCATCAGCTCAGAGTCAGCCTCGTCATTCAGCAGGAATAATCTGCGGTCTGCGGTGATCTCCTTAGTCTCGCCGTTGTCCGGATCATCTTCATACAGTTTAACAGGAAGCGCAGCAACTTTGGCTGAAACGAAGTTGATGGCCGCTGAAAATGCAGGAATCTCCATCAGGCTGTCAGCGGTTATCTGGTCTTTCAGCCCTAATGCCTTTAACAGTATCTCGTCAGCAGACAGCATGGCAACAGACCTCTCCGCTGCCGCAGTATCTGCACGCTGTTCACGCCCGAACAGCCTTGCAAGTATTCCCATCAATTCACCGCCTATCCTTGTAAAGCCTTTAACAGTGCATCATCAGCAGGCGAGGTCTCGGGATTTTTCGGAATAGACCTCAGTGCCGATGCCACTGTCATTACGTTTTCTTTCTCGATATCGAACATCATCTTGCGCTTGCTCATGACCGCGCTGTCCATTGAGTTTATCTGCTTTAACAGTGATGTCAGTTGCTTTGCGAAGTCTGTTATTTCTTCTGTGGTCGCATCGTCACTCTCATCGAACTTCTGTTCCAGTTTCTCAGCAAGAGAGCGCAATCGCTCTATCTCCTTGCGATAATACTCGCATTCAGCGAACAGCTCACAGTAGCGATTGTACGCCGAAGCATAAAGCGCGTCGTTCTTACCGATTGCCTTCATCAGCT
>SVMQ01000053.1 GCA_015067375.1 Oscillospiraceae bacterium
GCGGATGACTATCACAAGCTGCACTACTACATGAAAAGTCAGGGCTTCTCGGAAGAGGAGCTGGAGCGCGGTGCGCTGCTTGCAAGAAACAACAACCGAGTATACGATAAGTTCCGCAACCGCGTTATGTTCCCGATATTCGACACAAGGGGCAACATAATCGCTTTCGGAGGACGTGCGCTTGCCGCGGACGCACCTGCAAAGTACCTCAACAGTGACGAAACATTTGTATTCCAGAAGCGTGAAACGCTGTTTGCGCTGAACTATGCGAAGAACAGCAAGGCTGATTATTTCATCCTGTGCGAGGGTTACATGGATGTTATAGCTATGCATCAGGCAGGCTTCACGAGTGCTGTGGCAACGCTGGGTACGGCTATCACGCCGAGTCAGGCGCGGCTTATCGGGCGCATGGGCAAAAAGGAGGTCATCCTTTCCTATGACTCTGACGGCCCCGGGCAGAAGGCTGCTTCGCGCGGTATAAATCTGCTGACAGAGGCAGGCGTAAAGGCGCGCGTGCTGAAGCTGCAGGGTGCAAAGGATCCCGATGAGTTCATACAGAAATTCGGCAAGGAGGCTTTCGCGCATCTTATTGAAAACTCAGGCGGCGCGATAGACTACGAGCTTGGAAAGATCGGCAACGGTCTTGATCTTGTCAACAAGGACGAGGATCGTTCTACTTATCTGAAGAGAGCGGTGGTGTTCCTAGCGCAGATAAGCAATCCGCTTGACAGGGACGTGTACATCTCGCGCACTGCCGAAACGGCGGGTATTCCTGCCGAAACGGTGCGTTTTGCCGTAAACAGCGAAATAAACCGTCAGAAAAAGAGGGATAAGCGTGATGAATACCGTAATCTGATCTCTCCACGCAACAACGACAAGGTAAATCCGCAGTCTGCAAAGCTTCCGCGTGAGGAAAAGGCGGAGCGCGGCATAATCTGCTTCCTGTATCACAACGCGGACAAGCTGCCGTATATTGAAAAAACATTGACAGGCGGCTTTGCGACGGATTTCAACAGGCGCGTTTTTGATTTTGTCAAAGGCAGGATAGCTCAGGGCAGCGACCTTGAAATGACAGCATTCAACGAGGTCTTTGACGGCGCAGAGATGGGCAGGATAATTGGTATACTGAACGATTTTGCCGCATTCAGACATGATATACAGGCTCTCGACGACTATATAAAGATATTAAATGAATACAGCGAGAGCCATGATAATACAAACGCAGGCAGTATGACCGCTGAGGAGCTGCTTGCATTCGCACAAAAGCAAAAGGAGAAGAAAAAGAAATGACCGAAAACAACACAAGCACACCTGCACTGCGTGAACTTCTTGCTCACGGAAAGAAAACGGGAAGTCTTACCACAAAGGAGATAACCGATGTTCTTGAGGAGCTGAATTTCGATGCAGACCAGATAAACGGGCTTTATGAGGAGCTTGATACGCTCAATATAAAGATAGTGGACGACTACACCGCCGACCTTGATATCGACAACATTCTGGAGCTTGCCGAGAGCGAGGATTATGACGAGTCTTACGATACGGACGGTATGCTCGCTGACGACTCCGTAAAGCTGTACCTCAAGGAGATAGGACGCATCCCGCTGCTGACCACCGAGGAGGAGATAAAGCTTGCAGAGCGCATGGCGACAGGTGATCCTGCAGCGAAAAAGCGCCTGAGTGAGGCTAACCTCAGACTTGTTGTCAGCATCGCAAAGAAGTATGTAAGGCGCGGAATGCAGTTCCTTGACCTTATCCAGGAGGGAAACCTCGGTCTTATCAAGGCGGTGGACAAGTTTGACTACACAAAGGGCTTTAAATTCTCGACATACGCGACATGGTGGATAAGACAGTCCATCACAAGAGCGATAGCGGATCAGGCGAGAACGATCCGTATTCCCGTACATATGGTGGAAACTATCACAAAGGTGAAGAAGATGCAGAGCCAGCTGCTTCACGAAAACGGCTGCGAGCCATCTGAAGACGAGATCGCTGAGCAGCTTGGAATGACCACCGACAAGGTGCGCGAGATAATCCGCATCGCACAGGATCCTGTTTCGCTCGAAACGCCTATCGGCGAGGAGGAGGACAGCCACCTCGGCGACTTTATCCCTGATGAGGACGCGGTAGCACCGGCGGATGAGGCGTGCAACAGCGTGCTTCGCCAGATGCTTGGCGAGGTGCTGGATACCCTCACCGAAAGAGAAAAGCGCGTTATCATACTTCGTTTTGGTCTGATAGACGGCAGACAGCGCACTCTCGAGGAGGTGGGACAGGAGTTTCAGGTAACTCGTGAGCGTATCCGTCAGATCGAAACAAAGGCGCTGCGTAAGCTGCGTCATCCTACAAGAAGCAGAAAGCTCAAGGATTTCCTTGAATAAGCATGGCAGACCTCAGACGTTTTTCCACAGCACATATTACTACACATCCAACCACAAAGGCGAACGGTAACTGAAAGGAATAATATATGGCTAACAATACAAAATCCGTACTTGCTGAGCTGCTTGAACACGGTAAACAGAGCGGCAAGCTGACCACCAAGGAGATCACTGACGCGCTGGAAGAGCTTGATTTTGACGTTGAACAGATAAACAAGCTTTATGATGATTTCGAGAGCAATAATATCGAGATCGTCGATGATTACAATATCGACACAGACCTTACGGGAGCGCTGGATTTCACTGAGGACGACTCGGATTACTCCGCTGACGGCGTTTCGGTGGATGACCCCGTAAAGATACACCTTAAGGAGATAGGTCGTATTCCGCTGCTGACCACTGAAGAGGAGATACAGCTTGCGGAGAAGATAACCTCGGGCGATGAGGCGGCGCGCGACAGACTTATCGAGGCTAACCTCAGACTCGTTGTAAGTATAGCAAAGCATTATGTCGGCAGGGGTATGCACTTCCTTGATCTTATTCAGGAGGGCTACATCGGACTTATCAAGGCGGTCGAGAAGTTCGACCACACAAAGGGCTACAAGTTCTCCACCTACGCGACATGGTGGATAAGACAGTCCATTTCAAGGGCGATCGCAGATCAGGCGAGAACTATCCGCATCCCCGTGCATATGGTGGAGACCATCACAAAGGTCAAGAAGGCACAGAACCTGCTTCTCCACAAGAACGGCCACGAGCCGACTATCGAGGAGGTTGCAAAGGAGCTTAATATGCAGCCTGAGCGTGTTCGTGAGATCGTTCGCATCGCACAGGATCCCGTTTCGCTGGAAGCTCCCGTCGGTGAGGAGGAGGACAGCTACCTCGGTGATTTCATCCCCGATGAGGACGCACCCGCACCTATCGACAGCGCAATGCAGGCTGTGTTCAAAGACGAGCTGAACAAGGCGCTTGACACTCTCCCCGAAAGAGAGCGCGATGTGCTGAAGTTCCGATATGGCATTGGCAGCGACCGCTCTCACACCCTTGAGGAGGTAGGTCGCGAGTTCAAGGTAACGCGTGAGCGCATACGTCAGATAGAAGCAAAGGCACTTCGCAAGCTGCGTCAGGCATCAAGAAGCAAAAACCTCAGGGTATTCCTTGATTGATGATCGTATGATTGGCGAAATCCCCAAAGCGTCGGCAGATGATTTATGGATTATTACCGAATTTACCAAAAGTATGTTGACGTAAATTACAATATGTTATATAATATTAGATGAACATTGACTATATATGCTATGCGTGAAAACGTATAGGATGTTCCGGAAAGGGTTTTAATTATGGCAGATTCAAAACTGATCAATGAACACAGAGCGTGGCTGAAAGACGCTGAAAAGGGCAAGACCCGTGCTTGTATCCTTGCTATCGCGCTGTTTGTTTTCTATTCCGCTTGCGCTATCATCAACTTTAATATCGAGGCTATCGAGATGACGGGCTTCATGGTATTCATTGTCATGGTTTTGGCACTTGTCGGTTCGCTGGTGCTGTTCAATGGCTACAATGCGGGCAAGATATGGGTGCTTTTGTGTGAGATAATCCTTGTGCTTTCGACGTTCTTTTCTGTGTACAATAACGAGCATCTCAGCACATCCCAGCAGGTGCTTATCTGTGTCGTAGAGTTCGTGCCTCCGCTGTTTGGTCTGGGCTATGCGTACATCAATTTCTATATGCGCCGTTATTTCGGATTTATGGTGCTGTACAGAGCGAAGAAGATCTACCTTTGATCTACATAAGATGCGGCAGGAGCTTTCCTGCCGCTTTGGTTTCTACGGGCGGGAGGATAATGTTCCGTCCGTTTTTTGTTTCACATTTGATGCGTAAATGTGCTGTTTGCTAAAAAAAATCAAAATTTCAGTAAAAATTCACTAAAAGCATTTGCAATTTGTCACAAAGTATGCTATAATTTAATTTGTATGTGATTAGTGATATCATCCAATAATTTATAAAGGAGCATTTAGTTATGTATTGCCCTGACGAAATAGAGAGAATACTCATCTCTGAGGATGAAATTAAAGCAAAGGTCGCAGAGATGGGCCGCGTGCTTACTGAAGAGTATAAGGATAAGAATCCGCTGTTCATCTGTGTGCTGAAAGGCTCTGTTGTGTTTTTTGCAGACCTTATGCGCGAGATGCACTGCCCGCTTGAGATCAATTTCCTTAAAGCCTCCAGCTACGGCAGCAGCACTGTATCTGCAGGAACAGTCAAGCTGGACGTAGGTGCAGGCATAGAGTTTGAGGGCAGGCACGTCGTTATCGTGGAGGATATCCTTGATACGGCGAGAACACTGTATTCCCTCAAGAATGACCTTATCACCAGAAATCCTGCATCGCTTAAGATCGTGACTCTTCTCGACAAGCCCTCGCGCAGAGTTGTGAAAGGCTTTACCGCGGACTACACAGGCTTTGCTATAGACGATCTTTTCGTAGTCGGCTACGGTCTTGATTATGACGAGAGGTTCAGAAATCTGCCGTATGTCGGCACGCTGAAGCCCGAGGTGTATTCGTAATACATAATTCTGACAACTCAGGAAATACTGAATTTATTGTTTCTGAAAGGCGGTTTCAATGAAATCAAACAAATCAAAAGGCGCATTTATTTATCTGCTGGTCATTTTCCTGCTTATCATCGGACTTGTTTCGGTGCTGAACATGGCAGGCAGTACAGGTCAGCAGACACAGAGATATTCCGAGGTCATCGCGGAGTTCGATAACCTCAATGTTTCGGAGTTCAAGCTTGATCTCGGCAGCGGCGAGCTGATATATAAGATCAAGGGCGAGACCGAATATCGTAAGTACAGCGTACCCAATGTAAACATATTCTACAATGATATCAATGCAGGATACAACTCCGAGGGCAAGGTAGTTCCTTACCGTGCTCGCTATAACGAGGAGAACGAGATACCGCTGGTGGAGGATTACGAAGCCCCCAAGGATAATACGTTCCTTACAGCGATACTTCCGTATCTGCTGCTCGTGGGCATCATGATCATATTCACTATAGTTATCATGCGCTCCGCGTCGGGCGGCGGCAAGATGTCCAACTTCTCCAAGGCGAATGTGCGTCAGCAGACGGGCAAAAAGGTCACCTTTGACGATGTTGCGGGTGCAGACGAGGAGAAGCAGGAGCTTGAGGAGATCGTAGACTTCCTGAAGCATCCCAACAAGTACAGCGAGATAGGCGCGAGAGTTCCCAAGGGTGTGCTGCTCGTAGGCCCTCCGGGTACAGGTAAGACCCTGCTTGCAAAGGCTGTTGCAGGCGAGGCGGGCGCACCGTTCTTCTCCATCTCGGGTTCCGACTTCGTTGAGATGTTCGTCGGCGTCGGCGCATCCAGAGTGCGTGACCTGTTCGATCAGGCGAAGAAGCACACTCCCTCCATCATCTTCATTGATGAGATCGACGCTGTCGGTCGTCAGAGAGGCGCAGGCCTCGGCGGCGGTCACGACGAGCGTGAGCAGACCCTCAACCAGCTGCTCGTTGAGATGGACGGTTTTACCGAGAATGAAAACATCATCGTTATGGCGGCGACAAACCGTCGTGATATTCTTGACCCTGCACTGCTTCGTCCAGGCCGTTTCGACAGACAGATCGTCGTAAACTACCCCGACATCAAGGGCAGAGAAGAGATACTGAAGGTTCACACACGCAACAAGAATATCGGCCCCGATGTGGAGCTTAAGACCATCGCCGCTACAACAGCAGGCTTTACAGGTGCAGACCTTGAGAACCTCGTAAATGAGGCGGCTCTGCTTGCTGCACGAGAGAACCGTAAGGCTATCACCAAGAAGGACATCGAGGAGGCTACCATCAAGGTGGTTGCAGGTCCCGAGAAGAAGTCCAAGGTGGTAAGCGAGGACGAGAAGAAGCTCACTGCATACCACGAGGCAGGTCACGCTATCACTACCTATTTCTGCAAGTCGCAGGATAAGGTGCATCAGGTATCCATCATCCCCAGAGGCTCTGCAGGCGGCTTTACCATGCATCTCCCCGAGAAGGACAAGAGCTTTGTAAGCAAGACCTACATGGAGGAGAACATCGTAGTCCTGCTCGGCGGTCGTGTTGCTGAAAAGCTGATACTTGACGATATTTCCACGGGCGCTTCCAACGATATCGAGAGAGCGACAGGCGTTGCACGCAATATGGTAACGCGTTATGGTTTCTCCGAGAAGCTCGGCCCGATACTCTACGGACATGACGATCAGGAGGTGTTCCTCGGCAGAGATTACTCTCAGGGCAGGAATTATTCCGAGAACGTTGCGGCTGAGATCGATGCGGAGATCCGTGAGATAATCGAAACAGGCTACGAAAAGGCAAAGGATATCCTCACCGTACACGGCGATCTGCTGGAGCGCTGCGCACAGTTCCTTATGCGCCACGAAAAGATCAACGGACCTGATTTCTACAAGCTGATGGCTGATGAGATCGACCTTGACGGCAACCCCAAAGGCGTGCCTGAGGAAAAGAAGAGCGTCTTTGATGACGAAAAGCCCGAGGAGGACACCGCCCCCACTGACGAGGCAAGTTCAGAGGACAACAACGACTAAAATACAACACAGAAGATCCGCCGCGCCGATGGTACGACGGATTTTTTGCGGATATATCGGAGGAAACGGATTTGGCACTAGAGTTTATTGACGAAGCTCCAACACTGGAGGAATACAAAGAGATGCGCAGACTTGTGAACTTCATGGTGCTGTCCGACAGGATAGCATCCAACGTTCTCAACAATGCATATCACATAACCTGCGTAAGGGATGAGGGCAGGTGCATCGGCATGATAAGAGTGCTGTCAGATGGCGGTTACGCCAACTTCATCACCGATGTAATTGTCATCCCTGAGTACCAGCATCGCGGCATAGGCACACAGCTGATGCATCGCACGATGGATTATATGCGCTCCACATTGGAGGAGGGCGAGAAGATCGCGCTGTATCTTATGTCAGCGACAGGCAGAGAGCCGTTTTACAGGCAGTTCGGCTTCCGCGACAGACCTAATGAGCTGTTGGGGGCAGGCATGAGCCAGTGGCTGGTTAAATAAAGCACTCGTAAAATGAAAGATTTTCCTTTGTAACTTGCGAAAATTGTTGACAAAATGCGCGATATGTGATATTATATTTATATGTGTTACCTCGTTAAAGCGCGGTCAGTCGGCGCACGACGGGGAATACTAAGGAGGGTCGGTCTGTATGGAAAGGTTCTGTGATACCTGCGGTTCACTTATCAACAGTGTTGCACAAAAGTGTCCGTTCTGCGGAACACAGCAGGATTTAAGTGCGGTATCGCTTGCAAAGCAAAACAGCGCTGAGCCTGCAAATGATCGTTCCCTTTATGCAAACGGCGTTTCGTGTGCAGCAGGAAACTCATCTGTGATGCAGAATTACGGTGCATCACCGTTCCCGAATTACGGCAACAACGGTTACAATGCCGTAAATATGCCTGTTCAGCAGCAAAGCAGCAATCAGATGACCATGGGTCAGTGGGTCGGCACTATATTGCTGACAAGCTGTCTTGGGGTGATCAGCCTTATACTTCTGTTGATCTGGGGCTTTGGCGTTGATGCTGTGGAGCCTAGAAAGTCCTATTGTCGTGCGGTATTCGTAATACAGCTGGTAGGTACCATCGTATTCACGATATTATTTACGCTGTTAATGGGCATATTAATGGCGGAAGGCTCGAACTTAGATTGGATGTAAGAATGAACGAAAAAGCGATAGTTATCACGGGTCATTACGGCTCGGGTAAGACTAATATAGCGGTAAATCTCGCTGTAGAGTATGCCGCAGCAGGTGAAAAGGTCTGCATCATAGACCTCGATATAGTAAATCCTTATTTCCGTACCGCCGATTTCGGTGATGTTTTCAAGGATAAGGGAATTTATCTTGTCGCACCCCAGTATGCTAATACAAACCTTGATATCCCGTCGCTCGGTCTTGACATGGGGGCGCTCCTCCACGGTCACGACAGAGTGATAGTTGACGTAGGCGGTGACGATGCAGGCGCGATAGCGCTGGGTCAGTACGCCACGATATTAAAGAACTTCGGCTATGATATGCTGTATGTCGTTAACAGCTTCCGCTACCTCACGGGTACGCCTGAAGAAACGCTGGAGTTATTGCGCGACATAGAGCTTGTGTCCTCGCTGAAAGCAACAGCCGTGGTGAACAACTCAAATATCGGCGCCGACACGACACCGCAGGATGTGCAAGGCTCGCTGGAATATGCGAAAGCCGTCGCAGACCTTGCGGGTATCCCGCTGCTGTTTACAGCGGCAAAGAGGGAGCTTGATATCCCCGACACAAAGCCAGTGGATATGTATGTAAGACCATATTGGCTTGAGTAATCGTATTTATGCGGTCGATACCGCTTAGGGCAGGAAAAGACTGCCTATAAAGAAAGGAGCAGAACAATGGCAAAGATGAAAGTAGAATTCGATGTCTGCAAGGGCTGCGGTCTGTGTGTAACAGCCTGTCCCAAAAAGATCGTCGAAATTCAGCAGGAAAAGCTTAACAAAAAGGGCTACCACACTGCCGTTTGTGTTAATGACGACGCTTGTGTGGGATGTGCGCTGTGCGCTATGATGTGCCCTGACTGCGCAATAACTATCAGCGGAGGTGACAAGTAATGGAAAGAAAGCTTATGAAAGGTAACGAGGCTCTCGCAGAGGCTGCCATCCGTGCAGGCTGCAAGTGCTTCTTCGGTTATCCTATAACCCCCCAGACAGAGATCTCCGCATACCTGTCCAAGCGTATGCCCAAGGTAGGCGGTGTGTTCCTGCAGGCAGAGTCCGAGGTCTCCGCTATCAACATGGTATATGGCTGTGCAAGCTCGGGTATCCGCTGCATGACATCCTCTTCCTCTCCCGGAATATCCCTTAAGAGCGAGGGTGTGTCTTACATTGCAGGTGCTGATCTGCCTTGCGTTATCATCAACGTAATGAGAGGCGGCCCCGGTCTCGGCGGCATCCAGCCCTCTCAGGCTGACTACTGGCAGGCTACAAAGGCGCTCGGTCACGGCGACTTCCAGCTTCTTGTATTCGCTCCCAGCAGCGTTCAGGAGATGGCTGACACAGTTACAAAGGCGTTCGACCTCGCTGATACATACAGAATGCCCGCGCTCATCCTCGCAGACGGTCTGCTTGGTCAGATGATGGAGCCTGTTGCATTTGACGACGCTGAGATCAAGTTCAAGGATGCGTCCGACAAGCCCTGGGCTTCCTGCGGTCACGAGAACAAGCGTACTCACAACATCGCAAACTCTCTCTACCTCAAGCCCGACGAGCTTGAAGCGCGCATCGTGGAGCGTTTCAAGAGATACGACGAGATCAAGGCTAAGCACACTGAAGCTGAGTGCTACAAGACCGACGACGCTGAGCTTATCATCACAGCATACGGCTCTGTTGCAAGAATCGCAAAGGCTGCCGTTGACGCTGCAAGAGCGCAGGGTCTGAAGGTTGGTCTGTTCCGTCCCATCACACTGTGGCCGTTCCCCGAGAAGGAGATCAAGGCTGCCTGCGAAAATGCAAAGAACGTACTTTGCGTTGAGATGTCAATGGGTCAGATGATCGAGGATGTAAAGCTCGCACTTGAGTGCAAGAAGAATGTAGAGTTCTTTGGCAGAACAGGCGGTATCGTACCCAAGCCTGCCGAGATACTCGAGCAGATAAAAGCAATAATGGAAAGGAGCTGAGGAAATGCCTGAATTCAAGAAGCCTCATGCGCTGACAGACGCGCCTCTGCACTACTGCCCCGGCTGTACACACGGTATCGTTCACCGTCTTGTTGCCGAGGTTATCGACGAAATGGGTATCGAGGGACAGACAGTAGGTGTTGCTCCCGTTGGATGCTCCGTAATGGCTTATGACTACTTTGCCTGTGATATGATCGAGGCGGCTCACGGCCGTGCTCCCGCTGTTGCAACAGGTGTAAAGAGAGCAAACC
>SVMQ01000054.1 GCA_015067375.1 Oscillospiraceae bacterium
TCTTATCGTTTTGTTGGAGTTATTCCAGATACGGGTCAGTTCTTCGCTTTCAAGCTTCTTTATCTCCAGAAGAACAGGTTCGGTTGCATCCGCAAGCGTTCCGACAAGAAATTCTCTGGGTATAGACGGAATATCTCTGATTGCCTGCATTGCGCGTCCGATCATTCTGTATTCATCAGAATATTTCTGTATCGCAGGTGCCTTTGAATGTGCAGATATCAGCACCTGCAACTTCAGCTGCATCGGTGAAAATCTCTCGATCAAAGGATTATCAGGGTCGGCATGGAACCCTGTCCTTGTGCCTGTATCCTTTACCATCTCGATGTTATACACCCAGACGGTAAGCTGGAAATCCTCGGGCGACTGCGGCTCGCATATTCCGATATGCTCTTTTTTAGCGATAGGCTCAGGCACCATCTCGCTTCTGAGCATATTTACGATGGACTCTCCTACCTCATATATAGCGGTATAATCTGACATTATATTCTCTCCCTGTCAGTCGATGAACTCTCCGAACGGAGCAAAAACATCGACTTTATATGTACCAGCAGGTATGTTGTTTACATAAAATGTGATCTCTGCATAGTCGCACTCATCAACGTATTGTATTACGCTGCAGGCACCGCCTGTGCCACCGGTAGATATCATTCTATTATTATAGGTCATCGTCCAGCTGACGACATCTTTCTCCCTGACATACACCCCGTATGGCAAAGCAGCAACGCTGTACACATTACCAGTCGCTGTCCTTGACATCACCCACAGACCGCTGCCCGACTGCTTATCGCTCACTGCAGACTTGTATGCCTTCGCTCTGCCGTCGCTCAGCGAAAGTCCCTTTGTCAGCGCTCCGCCGCTTGCCTTATCAAGCTCAAGAAGCGACTTTGCATAGTCTGCTTTTGCCTGCGACGCGGTCATATATGCCGCGGTCTTTTCGCCTTTAAGTGCAGCAAGCGTATCAGCGGTAACAGTGCCTAGCTTTAACTCTGCTTCGCTTTTTTTCAGTGCATCAGCTGCTGCTATGTACTCCCGCATTGCGCTGCCCAGATCATAATAACACTTGACTGCAGCGTTGTACTGTCCCGAGATATCAGCTATCTCGATCTCGTTAAGCTCGCTGCCCTCAGGCATACAGATGCTTGCTCCGCCGTATATTCCCGTAAGCTCCTCAGCCACCAGCTTTGTTGCATCTGTGATAAGATATGCACTGCTGAAATCGAAGTCAGAAGTGAGTGTTTCTCCTGTTATCGCCTCTATTTCGGTCTTCAGCGCGCTTATCTCATACAAAAGCGCCTGTATCTCATAGTATTTGCTCTCGGTATCCTTCTTTGCCGCCTCAACATCCGTGAGCTGACATCCACCTACTTTAAACAACGCTGCACAGCTTTCATAACCGTTCTTGCAGGCTTTATAATCATCATAGAGCAGCTTCAGCTGCTTTAACAGCATATCATAATCAATGAGCATAGGCGCAAGCTCATACTCCAGTGCGTCTATCTCTGCCGAATACCCGTCAAACAGCGCCAGCCTTTCCATGTAGAGCGCGGCCAGCTGCTCCTGCAGGCTTGCCTGTTCTTCGCTGTCCGCCGACTCTTCTGCCGAGGATGCTGTGCTTGACGTTGTACGCGTATCACTGTTATCCGCGCTCTGCGCATGTATACTGCCGAGCAATGCATCGAACCGAGTGCTGATATCCTTTATCGCGGGTGCGTGCTGCGACATCAGTGATACCGCGGCTTCGCTGTCGCAATAATTCGTATATGCTGCCGCGCCTATACCCGATAGTAAAAATACAGCTGCAGCGCCTGCCGCAAATATACGCCTTTTCATATCAGCACCCCCTGTCTTAATTATTCTTCATCCTCAGCGTCGTCTGCCGAAACAAAACCAAGGCTCTCAAAGTCCTTTATATCCAGTCCCACTTCTTCAAACAACGCCGCTATCTCCTCGAATGTAAGCTCTGTACCCGACATATCCACTGTGCCTGGTGCGTCGCCTGCATTTATAGCACCATCCGCGGATTTAAGCTTCAGCTCTCCGCTGTTCTTATCTACCCAGTAGTACGAGGTCGTCGTTTTGTAGACCGCCGCATAGCACACAAGGTCCTGCGCGTTAACACCGAACTTCTTTTCAGCCCATGCGTCGATCTGCTTGTCGATCTTGCTGACGGATATTGCGGACGAAGCCGTGATATCATTCACCGACTTTATCACAGAACTGCCTGCAAAAGGTCTGGTATAGACCATTGTTGCTGCAGCAGGCGTGGTTTCGGTCGCAAAGCTGAACCTGACAGCCATACCGAAATCATCATCCTCCATATAAAAGCAATCCGTGTCTATCCTCTGCTTTAGTGACGGTATCATCTCACCGAATACTGCGGAATCCTGTCCGATAAGGCGGCTGTAATCAAAATCGCCGTCGTCGAACATTCCCAGATATCTGAAGCTTCCTGTAACATTGGTGAGCGTACCCTCGCCGTCGGGAATGCTTTCATCAAAGCAGCCCTCATATTTCATTCCGTTGATATAGGTGCACACCGCCGTACCGCTTATCTCACCGTCGGTAAAGCTGCCTGTTATTATGCTTCCGTCGCTTCCGTAAAGCGTTCCGCTGCCGTTGTACAGACCTTTTTCAAACTCGCCTGAATACAGCTTTCCATCTTCGTTGTAAACAGTACCTGTGCCACTGTACTTGCCCATCTCAAAGCTTCCCGAATACAGCTTTACGCCCTCATCGGTGTACAGTATGCCATCACCATTATAAACTCCCGATGTGAACATACCGTTGTATCTTACCACACCATCCTCGGTGTATTCCATAGCCATACCGTGAGGAAGTCCACCGCTGAAAGCTCCGCTGTAATGCACTGTGCCGTTGGAATAATACTGCTTTCCGTTACCCTCGGGGATGCCTTTTACGAAATCGCCTGAATAGCAGAGCTTTTCGTCCTCGCTTATCGAGCCGCTTCCCTCAAGCTTTCCGTTCACGAATGTTCCCGAATATTCCTTGCCGTCCTCATCGGTCAACGAGCCTTCACCGTTGAAGTTGCCCTTTTCAAAGCTGCCTCTGTAACGCACAGAGCCGTCCTCATAATACAGGATGCCCTGACCTGACAGATTACCTTCTTCAAAGCTTCCGTCATAACGCAGCCTGCCGTTTTCGTAATATGCGATGCCATCCTCAATAGGCGCACCGTCAGAAAGTCTGCCCTCAAACTGCAGATTCTCAAACTCCTCATCGAAGTACACTCTTACTCTGCCGTTATAATCCGACAGCGCTGCATCCTGAGTGTAAAAATCCTTGACCCAGAACCAGCTTGTAAGCAGCGGATGCAGGATAAATATGTACAGCAATGGTATCAGGATAAGCAGCACCAGGATCAGCATTACAAGCGATTTTGCAACGTAAATGCTGCCCCAGTCGAAGTAATCCTCCGCCTTTTCGGGCTTTGTCTTTAGTATCTTTGGCAGCTTCTTTACAACACCCGGCAGGGCTGTAGCTACCTTGCCTCCGCTGAAAAAGTGCGTCAGCTTATTATTAACTACCCTAAACGGGCGCAGCAACAGATTTTTAAGCACGCGCCCCATCATCTGTATGCTGCTGATTATCCTTTTTATCATATCGGTTATTCCCTTCCCGACCTGTTAATAGCCAATATACCACCTGTCAGCTGCCGAATTCATTGAATACGACATAAGTAAGCTGTGGCTTTTCGGAAGTACTGTTATATTCCGCGAGATACATATAGTTGCGCGATACTCCATCATCCGACGCATACTTCACTATATCCATGAACTGTGACTTTGCGTGTACGAAGTCCTTCTTCTCAAACAGATTCACAGCCAGCTCAAACCTCATCATGTACTGCTCCTTGAGCTTGATAAGTGAATACGGATCGCTGTCAAACATATCATAAAGCTTGACTTCACCCAAATCCTCTGAGTTGTATCTGCCGATGCAACGATTTCTGTATTTTCCTTCGGGCAGCGATCTGAACACGCTTTCTGTGCAAATTATGTACAGTCCGCTGTCGCGGCAGAGCTTTTCGATCTCTTCTGCCTGGTTTATCGCACCTGCAACCGCTGTCGGCTCCATTCGTGACTCATCACCGATAAAGCCGAGCATTACATTATCCTCGCTTATAACGACGCGCATATCCACACTGCGCTTGCCCATAGCCTTTCTCGCCTCGTTGTACGCGGAGATGGACTCACGCACACGGATAGCAGCTTGCAGCGCATCCTCGGCAGACTCAGGGAAGATAGCATAGAATCCGTTGTACAGGAAGTTATATGCAGTACCACCGTTATTGCTGATAATAGGCACGATCTGCTCAAAAACAGAATTGATGCTTTCAAATATCTCTTCAGTTTCCATGCCCGCCAGATTCTGAGAAAACTCAAAATTCAGGTACATTACAGCCATCTTACGCTTCGCGTTAAGGGACTTGCTTACCCTCTCTATCTGTGTTTCGCCAAGATTTTTAAGGAAGCTGAGCGGCACGAAACGATAATAGGAGTTGTTCAGCTTTTCAAGGCTGGTCGTTTTTTCTACGATATGCACCGAAAGCGCTTTTACAGACTTGGAAAGATCCTCGACCTCATCGCCCGTGTTGATGGTGACTGCCGCATCATACTCGCCCGAAGCGATACGGTCTACCGACTTTTTCAGCTTTCTTACCGCGCCCGCGGTTATGTTCTCGATGATAACGAATATCGCCACAAGAACGATACCGCCGATAAGCAGGAATCTGTTGATGACAGCACTGATATCATCAACCGCCTCCGAAAGTCCGCTGAGTCTGAGGCCGACAACGATATAAGTCTTATTCGCAGTCATCGGGAGAGATATCTCTCTTATCAGATACAGCTTTTCACCATCAAGGCTCCTTCCGCTGATGAACAGTTCACGCTCAGTCATCTGATCCAGCTTTTCTGTCAGATCCATAAGATAGAAGAGCGAATCAGCAGGATAGCCCTTTGGATACATCTCGCCCGATGCTATGATATTGCTCCTGTTCTCAGAACGCTCAATAATATGGATCTGTGGCTTCTCGTTATCGCCCGCGAAATCATCCTCATCCTCCTGCGCGATGACCTCACCATAGCTGCGCAGATAGCTTTCGTATTCCTCGTAGCTTGCCTGCACATTTCCAATCGAACCGCTCAAGCTGTCTTCAAAGCTGTTTGCTACGATCTGTGCTTCATGTCTGTAGTTTGATGTAACTATGTTTTCCACCTGCGGAATGATGATGAAATTCGACAGTGAGAACAACATTATCGATATCAGCATTATTATCAGCAGTGACTGACGAAGCAGGATGGACATATTCATCTTGAGGATACCACAATAGAAATCCCACGTCAATATCGTCAATACGATAATCAGCACCACTACCACTGCCAGCACAAGCACGCTGTTGACAAGCGCACCTCTGTCTACGCTGTCTGTGTAGACACGGTACATAAGCGAGAAGCTGCCCGTATAAAGCTGCTCGCTCTCACTTCTGACAGTACCGAAGATATTGCCTGTTATTCCTACTGAAATGTCATCCATATCAGATATGGACAATCCGTCCTCAGCGTTTATAACTCGTGCACCGCTTACAGTATACGATACGGAACGATCGCCCGACACCGTGTAGATATCTCCCGTAGCGGAATCCATTGCATAAAACTGATCGATACCATTCCAGAAGCGGTCAAATATTGCATCAGTATTCTTGAAAATGATGTGCGAGCCGTTTTCATCGTAAACCGTTATACCATCAGCAGTACCGACATAAAGCTCCTTTGCATCGGATGTATATGCGCCATATATCTGCTCATCGGTCAGGGAATACTCAGCTACCTTGGCAGCAAGCTCCGAATTGCTCTTGGGTGCGGAGAACACCTCCGCTTTCTTTCCGTCAACGAGCGCAAAAAAGATGTTTGTATCATTCTCACTGAACGATGAGATAACGTTTGAGCGACTGTTCATGTAACGTGATATCTTCTGATTGAATATGCGCTCTGCATAGCTGCCGTCCTCATGGAATGTATGTACCTCGACATTTTCCACGAACATGGTCTCCTTGTTGTAGCTATACACCGTCAGATAGATATTCTTGTCGTGTTCGACATATATCTGACCGACATAAAAGCTATCTCCAAATGTTTCAGCATCAAGACTGCGCTCATACAGCCTTTTTCCGGAGGAGTCTATGCAGATCAGGGATCTCTCTTCGCCGTCATCACTGATGTAGTATATATTTCCTGCACGATCCATGGCATAAGCAGTATTGAGCGTTTCGTTTTCACCGCCAAAGCCCAGCCCGAAATTGGATGTGCTGAAGATCGCTGCCGCGCCCAACACAGTGTATGCAACTAAAATTATGATAAAGCTAATGATCTTTTTTACCATCCGGAAATCCTCCGTTTCACTGAATATATTGAAAATGTGCTGCTATCAACACATGATATCTCTTTTTCTTAGCTTCTTCTCCCTCATATATCGGAAAAGACTTGTAAAGAAGCTCTCCTTTGCATACAGCTTAAAGGTCTCCTCAGCGTTTTTGCTGACCTCACGCCAATCCGAATAAGCATCAACGCAGCTTTCGTATTTGCCGCTGAGAAGCCTGATGATATACTCATCGATCTCAAGCGGAAGCATTTTGCCCTGAGGAAATATCATGCAAAGCAATTCGCCCAGCCATTTAGAACGGAAGCCTTCTCTGAATTCTGCCTTGACCGGCATCATATAATTGATACCTATCCTCATAAGTCCCTTATCCACAACGACATTGCTCACATTAGTCACTCTGTGAGCAAGCCTGTCGTCAAGCAGATCCAGCTGCAACGACTCCAGCAGCAAGCTCTGTGCAAGCTTTTGCCGCTGCTCAAATGTAAGCGAGGAGTTTTTCGAGAAAAATTCCGTAAAAGACTCGCCCTCGTTATGATCGAAGACCACTGATACACTGCCGTTCGCCGTTATAAGCTTGCGAAAGCTGCTGCACTCCTGCAAACGCTCATTATATAACAAAGGAAGAAATGTCTTGATTGCTTCACGACTTTTGTAGGTGTTGATAAGGCATGACCTGTAGCCGCTGTACACCATTACGTCTATACAAAGACATGCCTCGTAGCTGTCGTCAGACTCAAGCACTTCTATGACTTTATATTTTCCGCTGTCAATTAACCCCTGCATAAAAACCTCTGAAAGAAATAATTACTCCTCAACGATGACAAAAGCGGATGTGCGGCTGTCTTCATCGGCATTGCTGAATGCCACGATCTCATATGTACCGGGAGCGGAAGGCGCCTGATACAGTCCGTTTTCATCGATATTACCACCGTCAGTATCGTTAACAGACCAAGTTACGGTCTTGTTCTCGGTACCCTCTACCTCAGCCTTGAAACGGATGCGCTCAAGCGGCTTGAGCTTCTGGATATCGGGAACTATCCTTACTACAACGTTATCCTTTGCGCGCATCTCTGCGGTATCTCTGGTAGGCTTGTAAGCAAACCAGCGCACTCTTACATTATGTCCCTCAACATAATCCAAAAGGCGCAGACCTACACGGAAAGTACCCTTATCGGGATTGAGCAGTGCGGCAGTTTCTATTCTGGGTACCGCCTTGTTTTCGCCCTTTGTTGCAAAGACCTCACCGCTACCGAACAGCAACATACGCTGTCCTGCATCGCTGTACTCCACAGAAAGAGAGATGCTGACATCTCCGATACCGAGATTATGAGGTATCTCCTGAGAAGTGAATCTTGCATTCACTCTTATCGCACCTGAAATAGGAATATCCACAACGCCCGAGGATGTTGCGTAATCATAAGCCTCTGACGAGGGTATGCCAAATCTGAAGCTGAGCTTCTTGTTCTTCTGGTTGTAGGAAGCGTTTACCTGAGGCTTCTGCCAATACTCAAGCGTCTCCACCTCTGTGGAGATACCGCCCTTCAGGAAATTGCTATCCGTTTTTGCAGCGCTCTGAACTATAGGTGCGGAGCTTTCGGCAATAGCAGCAGATGCTGTGCCTGCATCCTCAGAACGAAGCCCCGTCCTCTGCGCAAAGGGGAGCGGAGTGATATTTCTGATGATAAATCCCGTACCGATGTTAAGGCAGTCTATCTTAGCAAGGTAGATAGGTGTATTGTCGCCGCTTATATGCTTTTCAAGCGTGCTCATGCGAGTGTTCTTCATGCTGTCAAAGCTCTCGGCGTCAGCACAGATGTATACCTCTGCAGCATTAACGGTCATCTTATCCGAGATATCGCCCATCTTTACAGATATCTCACCCTTGCTCTTGCTGATGGGTGCGATCATATCAGAAACACCTACTGCCCTGAGCGTGAAATCAACGGTGAACACGTCTTTCTTTACGCTGCTGTCCTCTGTGAACTTCAGCTCGATATCGCTGGAGCTTCCGCTGCGGAAATATTCTGACTGGAAAGTGTATGTAAAGGATACAGGCTGGCTGTCGATGCCCTTGAGAACGATAAATCTGATGTCCATCTCATCGCCTGACATTGCAAGCTTCGGCACCACCATAACAATACGCAGTCCATGCGCATTATACACTACCGAAACCGTGTTCATGCCTGCAGCGCCATAGATATCTTCAAGCGTGGGATCGTCAGTGCTGAGATACAGTCTGTAGCCTTCTTCGATCTTATTGAACTGCTCGCTGTCGTGATCGGATGCGCCGATATTGTTGACAGGCTCGCGGTCAAACTGTGAATATTTAAGGCAAAGGTAAGCCTGCTCGGACTTTTCAAGGCTGTCGTAGCCATCCACCATCTGCAGCTTTCTGATTATCGGAGTAGGAACAACTATCTCTCTTCCGAGGTAATCAAGCGCCATGCCTGTTTCGATAGAAAAGGATGTGTCATCATTCTGATAAACACCCAGACCACACACTACGCCTGCGCCGAAAAGAACGCGGTTAAGGAGTCTGCGCTTGTTATTGTAATACCGCTGCTCTATCTCAAAATCACGGGCAGTCAGCATTTTTCCGTAAAAGTATCTATTTCTTTCAAACGGGAAAAAATTATTATTGTTCATCTTTGCTTCCTCCTAAAATGATCTCATTGGAAATACGCGTTCCGACATCTGTATTCGCATAGCTGTAACCGCTAAGCACTGAATTTACGCCAAGGTAGGTATGCTTTTCAAGTATGGTATTATTTCGTGTTATCACGACCTCAGGCTCGGTATAAGCAGGGATCCTGCGTTTTAGCTTATCCATAAAGAGATTTGCCTCATGAGTATCAGCAAAAGTCTTTTCAGGAAGCAGCACAAAGAATTTGTAAGGATTATCACCGAACAATCTGTGATATACCTCCTTGTCCCTGCCCTCGTGTACCAGCTTATCTACACTGTAATACTCAATTATATTCGGTGTGACGCCGTATTCATCCTCTATCCAGCTTATCAGACCGCGCTTAACGCCGATAAAACGATATTCATCCGCGGTATGACTTATCCTCTCACGCAGCCTGTCCTCGGAAACGTATGCAACGTCCTCTATGCACAGCCAGCTGCTCAGATATCTCAAAAGGTCGCCTTGTGCAATGCGATAGTCAAGGCTCTGTGAGGATCTTTCGATTGCGCTGTCCATATCGAAGAATATACCGTCAAATATGGAAAGAAAGCGTGTCAGAAAGCCGTTCTCCCCGTCCTCCTCACGATATACCGAGGGAAGATAATCCACCATCTGCTCGCCCTTTATCTGCAGCTTCAGCTTATTCACGCTCAGCTCACGGCGTTCAAGGATGATGAACTCAAGCTTGATCCATATATATCGTCCATGCAGATCTATAGGTCCGTCAAAGCAGTTGCTGAAAAGCGGCTTGAACAGATCATCCACCGCCTGCAAGCGTGCTGACGCATCCACCGAGCTGTCTTTGAGAAAGCTGTCAAGCTCAGCCGTCCTGCCGTTGATAGAAACCGCTGTGTTATCGGATGCGTAAGCGCTTACCTGCATTACGATATTGTCGTCGAGCTGCGCATCTATCTGCAGATTTCGCCAGCAGAAGTTATGCTCCGTAGAATCAACAGATCCTGTTATCATCACGCACGAACCATTCTCAAGCGTCGGTACGATACTGTTGCCCTTTACGCAAAGCCCCTGCAGCAGACAGCGCTGCCACTCGCGTTCGCGGTTGAGCGTGATAAACAAACGATTTCTGTTCATGGCTTCACACCTTTCGTGATAAGATCTTATGGCTCTGTAACATTGAAATATACATCACCGCAATATGCTATTGCATTAGGAGGAATCACAAGCCGACCGTAACGATCACGGCTGCATCCTGCCATCTCAGTGCTGATATTGATATGCT
>SVMQ01000055.1 GCA_015067375.1 Oscillospiraceae bacterium
GCGCACTGCAAGCTTAAGTGAGGTTATCTCCTGTTTTGATGCGGCTATCTGCTGTTCGAGCTCTGCTATCCTTTTTTCCGGATCCATTATGCTCACCTCCCGATGAGTTTACATGAGTACATTGAAATTAAAAAGTTATAGTATCTCATAATAATAATTATAACTTGCGCCGAAGTGTTTGTCAAGCGGTTGAAAATTATTTATGCTATTTGCACAAATAATTTTGTAGCTTTTCCTAAATGCAACTCAAATACAGCGGTGCTTCTGCTTGACACGGGCATCAAATCATGGTAATATAAAAACAGATACTAGGAGGTAATTGTGTATGAAGAATTTAGATCAGAAAACAACGATAGATCTCATTATCGGCATAGCGGGACTGGTACTGCTTAAGTTTTTCGGATCGGTATTCGGTGCGGCGATCGTGGTCGCAGCAGGCGGCTGGCTTTGCTGGCGCACGAAGAAGGTGTATACATATCCGCTGATAACGCTTGGGTTCAACTTTATCTGTTCCATAATCAGTGTGGTAAGCATATCCTCATCCATTGACACATGGCTGGAGAAGATAAAGCTTGACGCACTGGCAAACCTTGCTGCTGAGTTTGGCGCGTGGGCGATAACGGCGGCGCTTTCCGTTGGAATGCTGCTGTATTGCGGTTTTGTATTCCTGCTTATGATAATATGCAATGCCATCGTCAAGAAGCAGGGCGGTTTCTGATATTGACACTTAATTAAAGACAGCCGTATTCGCGATCGGACGAATACGGCTGTTTTGTTATTTATCTATGATCCTTCCGTCGGTCGAGATGATCACCACCTGCCATGGGATGAACTTTCCGCTAGCCTGTAACGCGCGCTTGACCGCGTTTTCGATACCGCCGCAGCAAGGCACTTCCATACGAGCGACTGTTACGCTCTTTATATCGTTGTTTGCGATTATCTTTGTAAGCTTTTCGGCATAGTCGCCCTCGTCAAGCTTTGGACATCCGATGAGCGTGATGTGGTTTCGGATGAACTCGTTGTGGAAATTACCATAGGCGAATGCGGTGCAGTCTG
This sequence comes from Oscillospiraceae bacterium, assembly GCA_015067375.1. GTDB lineage: Bacteria > Bacillota > Clostridia > Oscillospirales > Ruminococcaceae > CAG-115. Next base: position 1,057 of record SVMQ01000055.1, read on the forward strand.
CCGCAACAAGAAGTCTTGCGTTGTCGAAATACGGTGCATTAACCGGAACTAACTTTATCTGAACAGGCCACTGTGAAAGCTGGCTGGATACCGCTGCGGAGATTTGCGTTACCGCATCACGCTTTATGGCTTTTGAGTTTGTGCCGGGGCAGGCGCAGGGGAGCGTGCATGCTTTCTGCTGCTTTGCCGCAAGCACGGCTGCTTCGTTGTAGGCAGGTGCTTCGCGCTCCTCAAAGGTGATTGCATTCGTGGGGCAGGCAGGTAAGCAGTCGCCAAGACCGTCGCAGTAATCCTCGCGTGTAAGCCGCGCTTTTCCGTCTATCATTTCGATCGCGCCCTCGTGGCAGGCAGCGGCGCAAAGACCGCATCCGTTGCACTTTTCTTCGTCTATCTTGATTATTTTTCTTAGCATGATGATATTCCTCCATATCTATGTGTGAAAGTTGTTGACTTTCTGTTTATATTATAATATAATATTGAAAACAAGTCTGTTGTTTTTACAACGGAAAAGAGGCTTTTATGGAGAAATATATTCCAACGCTGAAAAACACTCGGCTTTTTGCGGGTGTGGGGGAGAGTGAGATATCAGCGATGCTTTCCTGCCTGCAGGCAGGGCTGCGCACCTACAAAAAGGGCGAGAATGTGCTGCGGCAGGGAGAACATCTTGATAATATACCGGTGCTGGTCGAGGGCAAGCTGCACATCCAGTGCGACGACTACTGGGGCAACCGCAGTATCATCAATGTCGTTAATGTCGGTGAAATGTTCGGCGAGGCGTATGCCGCGCCTGACAGCGGCACGTTGATGAATGATGTGCTGGCGGTCGAGGACTGTGCGGTGATATTTTTCGATGTAAAGCGTGTTGTTACCGTGTGTCCTACAGCGTGCAGATTTCACTCGATGGTCGTACAGAATCTGTTCTTTGCAATATCCGAAAAGAATCGCAGGCTCGTTCGCAAACTTAGTCATATGTCAAGGCGTACGACGCGCGAAAAGCTTCTTGCCTATCTTTCGGAGGAGGCGAAGCAGCACGGCAGCAGCGAGTTTACCATTCCGTTTAACCGTCAGCAGCTTGCGGATTACCTTTCCGTAGACCGCAGTGCAATGTCAAACGAGCTGTGCAAGCTGCGCGACGAGGGATTGATTAGATTCGAGAAGAGCAGGTTTGTTCTGTTGTAACGACAAATTGAAAAGCGTCCTCTTGTTACGGAGGGCGCTTTCGTCGTTTCAGGTGTGAGCGTTATGGTCAGGCATATTCTCTATGTACTCATCATGCTTCGGGGCGGGCGGAAGCGGTGTGATATCGAAGCGTGTAACGAATTTGTTGTCGCGGCGGCGGACATACAGAAATCCCATTGCACTGAATGCGATAGCCCCAAGCATATTCACCCACATATCTTTCATGGTATCTTTAAGTCCGATATCAAGATAGCCATCCTCGATAAGTGCAAGCTCATTGCCGTAAGCGTCATACAGCACGGTGTAGGCTATGCCGTTTATTTTTACTTCCTTGTTCGCGCCGTCGGGATTTAAGGCAACGCTTGATATATGCGTCACGATTCGGTCTTTCTGTGTATCGAAGCCCAGCAGATTATCCACCGTGTTCTCGGCAAATTCCCACACCACGCCTACTGTCATAGAAAAGCAGAACGACACCAGCGAAATAAACAGCGGCGTCATATTGATCTTTTTGGAGTGGGTGTTCAGCAGATCTATCATTCCGAAGCCGACCGACGCGGCGAGAAATCCCGTGACGGTATGCAGCATGGTGTCCCAGAACGGGATATGCCCGTAGAAATTCGCCATCTCGCCCAGTATTTCAGCGGCAAAAACGAACACGAATACCGATATCTCCAGAAACCCAGGGAAGTTTATCCTGAACGTTGTTCTTAAAAAGAACGGTATAAACAGCAGCACCAGCGACAGTACGCACAGAAATACATTGTGCCATTCACCGATGAATGCCTGTCTTATCATTATTGCGATTATGCAGGTGCGTATAGTCAGATATACCGCAACGCTTGCTTTGTTGGAGTTGTGATATTTTTCCGAAAGCCGTTGTATCTTTGATACTTTCTTCAGTTTTGCGTTTGTATTTTTTTTCATGCCATCATCCTCATATATTGCTGTGGGAATATAGTAATCATAGCATGAATATGTACAAAAATCAAGAGATATTACACAAAAGAGCAAAAAGATCCTTTGTTTTTACACAAAGGATCCTTAATATGTGATGTTATTTGTCGCATACTCTGTTGCATAGCTTTGCATAGTCCTGCAAAGTCAGCTCTTCTGCGCGTGCGGTCTGTTTTATATTGCATTGAGCGAATATCTCAGAAAGCTGCTGCTTGTCCAGTTTAAGTTCAGCGGACAGCGGATTTATGAGCTGTTTTCTGCGCTGAGAGAATGCAGCGCGAACGATGCGGAAGAACAGCTTTTCGTTCTTTACATCAAGACCGCTGTCGGGCTTGATATCCAGTCGGATAACGGCGCTGTCAACGTTGGGAGAGGGCATAAAGCTTCCTCTGTTGACCTTGAAAAGCAGCTTGGGATCGCTGTAATAGGAAACTCCGCAGGAGAGCGCGCCGCAATCTCTTGTGCCTGGCTTTGCGCATATCCTGTCTGCTGCCTCTTTCTGCACCATTACGGTCATGGCGCTGACGGGCAGCCTTTCCTCCAGCACACGCATTATTACGGGGGAGGTTATATAGTAAGGCAGGTTTGCGCACACCACGACCTCGCTGTCTCCGAATTTGTCTGCGATAAGCGCTTTCAGATCGGTCTCCATAACATCCGCAAATACGACTTCTACGTTATCATATTCCGCGAGCGTTTCTTCAAGTATAGGTTTAAGACCCGTGTCGATCTCGACTGCCACGACCTTGTCGCAGCGCTTTGCAAGCTCCTGCGTAAGCACGCCTACGCCTGTGCCTATCTCAAGGGCGCATACTCCGCTCTTGCAGCCGCCCTGTTCTGCTATCTTGGGGCAGATCGTGGGATTGATAAGAAAGTTCTGACCGAGGGATTTGGTGAAAGAAAATCCGTGTCTTTCAAACAGATCTCTTATCACGCTGATATTGGTTAGCTGCATGGATCAGTAGCCCTCGCTTCCGATAAGGCTCTCGTCGTTTTCTACCCAGTCATTGACGATCATTGTTCTGAACTCGTCCTTTCCTGTGCGGATAACAACACTGTCGATGCCTGCGTTTATTATAGTGCGCTTGCACATGGAGCAGGGTTCCACATCTCCGAAAAGCTCGCCTGTTTTTGCGTCTAAACAGGCAAGGTAAAGCGTTGCGCCGATCATCCTTGTGCGCGGTGCGCTGATGATACAGTTCTGCTCTGCATGGACAGAGCGGCAAAGCTCGTAGCGCTGTCCTTTGGGGATGTTCAGCTTTTCTCTCGTACAGCTGCCGACATCAGAGCAGTTCTTTCTTCCGCGCGGAGCGCCGTTGTAGCCTGTTGCGATGATCTCGTCGTTCTGTACGATTATCGCTCCGAAGTTGCGGCGCAGGCAGGTGCCTCTTTCGGCTACTGTCTGAGAGATGTCGAGGTAGTAGTTTGTCTTGTCGCGTCTTTCCATAATGTCCGCCTTTCAAAGTGGCACAGTCGATACGGTCGTTTGGGTCGTTGTCAGATGGCTCAGCGGCGCTTTTTGTTCATCTGCTTTGCGATGAATGCCTTGTCCTGTGTGGGCTTGAGTACCATTGGGAGATGACCGGGACGTGCAGGTTTCTTTGCGGGTTTCTCCTGACCGAAAAGATCCTTGGGAAGCGGTATTCCGTCGTAAGCGTTAAGATAAGCTTTTGCGATCTTGCGCTGCTTTTCAAGAACATTATTCTTGTCACAGTATTCTACAACGGTGGTCAGCTCGTCGCGCGCCTGCATTTCCATGTCAAGCTGCACATAAAGCTCGCCGAGAACACATCTGTATTCTGTAGCTATTGTATCGTTGCCTGCGTCTTCTTCCTGCATTATAGCGGTATCAAGTGCGGCGATAGCCTTGTCGTACTCGCCGAGGTTGATATACTGTAAAGCCTTTTCAAATTCAACGTTCATGATCTTCGTACCTTTCGGATTATAATATGGTGGACAGCCATAGCCGCCTATACATCTTTATTGTATCATAAATATACAGTTTTGTCAAAACTTTTTTATATTTTCCTCAAACTGACCTGATATACACGTCTGAGCCTTGATTTTACAGCGGTATACGACAGCTTTATCATGCTCTGTATGCTATCATAAAATGCATAAAACGGGGAATAGGTGCATAGCACCGACAGAAAGGACGTACAGAGATGACACAAAGAGTGATAAGACGTGAAACGGCATGGGCAAGGGTATGGGAGTTTATTCGTGAAAACGCAGTATGGGCAGCAGGTGGATTCGTGCTGGAACTGGCGTCAGGCGGACTTGGAATGGCGGTCGGGGGGGTAGCTTTTGTTGCGGCGTTGGACGGCACAAGGAGGCTGTATGCACTTGGCGGTGCTGCTTTTGCGGCGCTGCTGAGCGGATTTCCTACAGCGCTGGCATCGCTTGCGGCGTTGGGGATAGTGCTGATATCGCAGCTCGTACCTTGCGGCAGCAGCCGAATAGGAAGCGGCGTGGTGCGCTGTATGGCGGCAGTGCTGTCGGTGTTTTTCACGCGCGTTGCTGACGCGGCAGAGCCGTCACAGCTGCTTGGGGTATTCATTGCCTCCGCAGCGACGGGAGTTTTTACGGTATGTTTGTATATGCTGCTGGACGTTGTGCGGCTGCGCGGCTTCGATATGTCTGAGGCAGGAGATTGCGCGCTCGCGTCAGTCGTGTCTGCGCTGGCATTCATGTCGCTGGCAGGATTGGATTACGCGGTGGTGAATTTCGGTCGGCTCATGTTAGGTGCAGTGCTGCTGATACTCACAGCGCGCAGAGGTCTGGCGGCTGCTGCGGTGGTGGGAGTACCTGCGTTATTCGGTATGTGTGCGGCATCGCCCGAGATAGGGGGCGGCGCGGCGGCTATTGCAATGGGTACAGTGGTCAGCTGCTTTCTTGCGAGATACGGAAAGGCTACCCGTGCGATAGGAGTGGTATTCTTCGGCTGTGCAGGACTGCTGTTGTCAGGGAGCGGCGAAAGTCCGTGGAAACTTTTCGGTGAGTTGGCGGCTGCAGGCGCGCTGTTTGTATTGCTGCCTGCGGAGCGCCTTGGCACAGGTGAACAGGATTTCACTGACAGAGCGGTAGCTTTGATGATAAGAGAGCGGCTGTGTTTCGCCGCGGATGCTATTTCAGGCGTCAGCGGAGGCCTTAATGCCGCGGCGGAAACGCTGGAGCGCAGATATGCCACTACACTTGCGCAGGTCAGTGACGACGCGGCTGACCGCGCCTGCAAAAGCTGTCCGAATAATATGACGTGCTGGGGGCGGAAATATGAGCTTTTTCATGCGGAGTTCAATCGCCTTGTCAAGCTGTGCAGGAGCGGTGTGAAGCTGACAGAGCACAGCCTTTCGCCGCTCGTTGCGGATGAGTGCATAGACAAGGCGGCAGTGATAAAAGGCGTGGAAGCGGCTTATGAGCGCTATCGCGCCGCGGCAGCGGACGAGCGAAGGATACGTGAGCTGCGGCGCATCTACACTGAGCAGCTTGCGTCAGTGCATGATATACTGGAGGATATGGGATATTCTGCGGCGAGGGGCGGCGGCAAGAATCGCACGGCTGAAAAGCGCGCGGAGAAAGTGCTGAAGGATTGTGGATTGAAAGAGCCTACTGCATTCATTAGCCGTGACAAGCGCGGTCGTATGCTGCTCGAGGCATACGGCAGCGGTGAGCTTCGCACTGAAAGAGAGTATCTTGGCGGTCTGCTGATAAATGCACTTGGCCGCGAGCTGGAGCTTCCCGAGGTCAGCGGAAGCGGCGACAGAGTGCGCGTCACAACGACTGAGCGTACGCAATTCTCCGCAGAGATAGGTACTTTTCAGCTGTGCAAGGGAAAAAACCGCGTCTGCGGCGACTGCTACGACAGTTTTACAGACCCGTCGGGGCGGCTGTATGTCGTGTTGTCAGACGGCATGGGCAGCGGCAGCAGGGCGCGCATAGATTCGGCGCTTGCCTGCTCTATGATGTCGAAGCTGCTGAAAAGCGGGATATCCTTAGGCGCTGCATTGGAAACGGTCAACACATCACTTATGGTAAAGTCCGCGGATGAGAGTTTCGCTACACTTGATATCTGCCGCATAGACCTCAATACGGGAGAGTGCATGGTGTTCAAGGCAGGCGCTTCCACCACTTACATCAAGTGTGCGGACAAGCTTGTCAGGGCAAGTCTTTCCTCAGCGCCAGCAGGCACGGGCGGAAGGTTGACTGTACCCGCGCAGCGCTTTAATGTCGGCAACGGTGATGTTATAATCATGACGACGGATGGCGCGTCGGTGGATGAGGCGTGGCTGTCGCGCGAGTTATCTAACAGGATAGGTCCGCAGGAGCTGTCCGAAAAGATAGCCAGAGCCGCGCGCTCAGCAGAAAACGGACGCGAGGACGATATCAGCGTCATCGCGGTAGCGGTAGGCAGATAATGGTTGACAATCAACCGAGAAAGTGGTAAAATCTACACATGACCAAAGACGGGAGGTGGCAGCATGGCTGAAAAAGGGGATCTTCGCGTGATAAAAACACGCAGGATAATCAAGGATGCGCTGATAGAGCTTATGTCGCACAAGGAAGTGTCTGCCATCACCATCACGGAGCTTTCAGAGAAAGCCATGATAAACCGCAAGACCTTTTATCGGCATTACCGTGCGGTTTCGGACGTTGTGACGGAGCTGGAGAATGAGATACTCTCGGATTTTGCTGAGGCGCTGAAAAGCGGCAACCGCAGCTGTCTTGATATCGTTGCGGTGGTGGGAGATATCAGCGCGCTTATCGAGCGGCGCAGGGATTTTTTTGCAAAAATGATGAAGCTCAACCCAGACCTGTTTAACGCAGGCAGGATAAAAGCTATGCTTCGCCGTGCTGTGGAGGTGTCGCTGAAAAGCAGCGGCGGAATAACGGATGCGCCGACGCTTTCGGCTGTATCGGAGTTTGCTGTGTCGGGCGTGCTGGGGCTTTATTCCGAGTGGTTTGACAACGGCTGCCGCGGTAGTCTGGATTTCGTGACGGATGTGGCAAGGCGCATGATGGCGGATGGCGTCCGCGGATTCGTTAGGGCTGAAGTAAACGTATGACAATAACTATCCCCTGAGAGGTGATGCTCTCAGGGGATGCTTGTATTATGTGATGTTTTGAGTTGGACTGATAGACAGCATATTATCCTGCAAGTCCGTTGACAGTTATAGCGCCGTCGCCGTCAACGAATATCTCGATGCAGTGGTATGCGAAATAATCGGGCTGACACACGAGATATACACTGGATGTGATATTATTCTTGTCGTCGTCGAAATATACCGATATTCCGTCGAAATGCAGCGACGCGGCAAAGTCATCCTCGGTGATGGGGAGATATACCTTTGTGCCGTCCTCCATTATGTAACATTCATTCTCCTCGGTGCTTTCCTCTGCTTCCTCCGCGCTGCTTGCCCAGTCCTCGGCAAGGCTCAGGAAATCATCCTCCACAAGGGCTTTGACTACCTTATCTTTGTTTTTGTCGAGAAACTCCGCAAGCTTTTCGATAAGCGGCAGCATCGCATCGAGAGAGCTTCCGTCGCAGTCGATGCCTATGCCGACCTGCTCACCCCATATCTCTGCTTTTGCTTCATAGTCGAATACATCTGATTTCGTGATATCTTTAATTTCCATCATCTTTTCACCTTTCTGATCTTAACTTTATGCAATGTTGTCTGTGGGGTCGAGCTTTCCGCAGGGGTGGGAGCGGATGCTTCTGCAGCCTTGTAAGCCTCTTCGTAGAAATACAGCTGTGAATTGAGCGGCTGCTCGCCCTCGTTTCGTACAACATGACAGTATCTGCCGTCGCTGCCTTGCTCGCGTGCCTTTACGTTGTCACGCAGCATCACTTCAAACGACTCTGCAACTCGGTCTGCAAGCGTGCGGTCAAGGATAGGAGCGGCAACCTCAACGCGGCGCTCGGTGTTTCGGGTCATGAAGTCGGCGCTGGAGATATATACGCGCCTGCGCTCGTCCTTTCCGAAGATATAGATGCGGCTATGCTCGAGAAATCTGCCTACTATCGAAACAACGCGAATGTTCTCGGTATCGCCCTCGATGCCTGCAACAAGGCAGCAGATGCCGCGCACCACAAGCTCCACTTTAACACCTGCACGGCTCGCCTCGGCAAGCTTGCGGATGATGTCCTTATCGGTAAGGGAGTTCATCTTTATGCCGATGTAGCCGTTTTTGCCGTAGGTTATCTCGTTGTCGATAAGCTCTACGATGCGGCTTTTAAGGCCCTTTGGCGCTACAAGCAGCTTGTTGGTGCTTTCAACAGTATTTCCGACGGTAAGCGCGTTGAATACAACGGACGCATCCGAGCCGAAATCTCTGTCTGCTGTCATAAGCGTGAGGTCGGTGTACAGCTTTGATGTGCGCTCGTTGTAGTTTCCTGTACCCACCTGTGTTATGTAGGAGATATCGCTGCCCTCGCGCACTGTGATGAGCAGCAGCTTGGAGTGAACTTTCAGCTCTTCAAGACCATAGATGACATTTACGCCTGCTTCTTCAAGCTGCTTTGACCAGCCGATGTTGTTTTCTTCATCAAAGCGGGCGCGCAGCTCCACCAGCGCAAGTACATCCTTGCCGTTTTCTGCAGCACGGATAAGCGCGTTGATTATCTTGCTGTCCCTCGCAACACGGTAAAGGGTTATCTTGATGGATACCACATCGGGATTGTCTGCCGCCTCGTCAAGCAGCCTTATGAATTGATTGATGTTCTCGTAGGGGTAGGACAGCAGGATGTCACGCTGCTTTATCTGCTGTATGAGCGGCTTTTTTGGGTCGATATCGGGAGAGCGCTGCGGAGTGAGCGGCTTGAAGAAAAGCTCGCTCTGCTTTTCCAGACGTCTTTCCAGTGCAGAGAGAAAATCCATGCGCAGCGGCGCTTTCTGTCGGAATATGAAATTCTCCTTTACGCGCAGCGTCCTTGCTATGATATCCATGATATCCGCAGGCGGCTTGCCGTGGAATTCAAGGCGCACGGGCTGCAGCTTCTTGCGCTTTTTCACAAGCTCGCTCATTATCGTGCGGAAGTCAACATCGTGGTCATACAGACCCTCGTCCATGGCGATATCCGCGTTTCT
>SVMQ01000056.1 GCA_015067375.1 Oscillospiraceae bacterium
CAAGAATAACACTTTCTGCGCACATTAGCCCCTGTCTTACAGCACGGTAGGTAGCCTGTCGGAAATCGCCGCCTTCGGTATGCTTCAGATGCGCTCTGCCTGCAACGAGAGTTATCTTCATGTCTGTGATAGGAGAGCCTGTCAGCACACCGATATGCACGCGCTCCTCGAGATGGGTCAAGATAAGTCGCTGCCAGTTGATGTCAAGACTGTCACGCTGCAGGTCAGTAAAGAATTGCAGACCCGTGCCGCGCTCAGCAGGCTCCATCAGCAGATGAACCTCCGCATAATGACGCAGCGGCTCGTAATGACCAACGCCCTCCACAGGCGCTTCGATAGTTTCCTTGTATGTGATACTGCCGCGGTCAAAGGTTACATCCATACCATAACGGTCAGCGATCATAGTCTTTAATATCTCCAGCTGTATCTCGCCCATGAGCTGAACATGGATCTCCTGCAAGCGTTCGTTCCATATTATATGCAGCTGAGGCTCCTGCTCCTCAAGCTTGCGGAGCTGAGAGATGGCAGTCTGAACATCCGTTTTGGGGGGCAGGTTTATCTTATATGTCAGCACAGGCTCAAGAACAGGGGAGATACCGCCGCATTCAGCACCGAGTCCCTCGCCCGCACAGGTCTTGGTCAGACCTGTGACAGCGCATAGCGCACCGGCGGATATCTCGTCAACTGCTGAGAATTTCAAGCCCGAGTAAATGCGTATCTGATTGATCTTTTCCTGCCAGGTGCCGTTGTCAATAGTGCTTCGCACTTTCAATGCTCCGCCTGTTATCTTCATGTGCGTGAGTCTGTTTCCTTGCTCGTCCTGTGTTATCTTGTACACTCTTGCGGCAAATTCGTCTGGATAGGTCTTGGATGCTGTGTAGCGCTCCAGTATCGAGATCAGCTCATCTACGCCGTTCAGCTTCAAAGCAGATCCAAAACAGCAGGGGAATACCTCACGTTTCAGTACGCCATTAGTGATGTCCGATTCTTTGACAGTTCCGTTTTCAAGAAATTCGTTCATCATAGCTTCCGAGCATTCAGCTAGCTCCTCATGAATTTCAGCAACATCACGGGAGATGCTCATATCAATACAGCTTGATGAAAGCTTCTGTTTCAGCTCTTTCAGCAGTGACTCTTTTGATAAGAAAGAGATATCCATCTTGTTGACAAAGATGAATGTCGGGATGTTATATCGGTGCAGCAGCTGCCATAGCGTTTCGGTGTGGCTCTGTACGCCGTCTGTACCACTGATTATCAGCACGGCATAATCAAGCACCTGCAGCGTGCGCTCCATCTCAGCAGAAAAATCAACGTGTCCCGGTGTGTCAAGCAGGGTCACACACATATCTCCAAGCTTCATTTCTGCCTGCTTAGAAAATATAGTGATGCCGCGGCTGCGCTCCATGCTGTCTGTATCGAGAAATGTGCTGCCGTGGTCAACTCTGCCAAGCTTTCTTATCTCTCCTGCATGATACAGCAGACCCTCGGAGAGTGTGGTCTTACCCGAATCGACGTGTGCAAGCATTCCAATAACAAGGTGATCCATAATAACATCCTATCTGATAAAATTAGAAAAAAACACTGTGCAGTTCAAGTGCGCTGCACAGTGCGGTGATTATTTTTTATAGAGCGTAACGTTTGCGATAGCGTATTTTCTCGAATGTGATACCGAGATAGAGTATACATAATTCTCTCGCTCCGTCAGCATCTGTGCGCGTCCCGAGGTTATGATGAACGGAGAACCCAGCCTGTCGCGCAGGACTGTAACATCAATTGGCGGAACGATGCGTGTTCCCGTTCCGATGGCCTTCGCAAAGGCAACCTTTGCACAGTAATTCTCAGCGATCAGGGACGGGGACATAACGTGTTTAACGATAAATCTCAGCTCGTCAGCAGAAAAATATTTGGAGAGGAACTTAGGATTTCGGCTGATCTTGCGGATGCGGTCAAGCTCGATTATCGCCACACCTGTTCTGATAAAAAGTGAATTAGGCATTGTGTTTTATCTTTATGCGGAGCTGATTTGGAATCTCCTGCATAATTGCCTCCCTTGTTTTTTCGTTGGGATTGAAAATAAGCATTACCTTTCCATAGGTATTGTGCTGAACGACCATATAAGCGGCGTTCTTTTCGTATCCCGTGGTCGCGTGAACAGTAACATCGGCTGAAATATCCTCGGCAGGGGGATATGCCGCAAAAGCTTCGGCGCATGAAAGCTCTAATGTGACCATTCTTTTACGCTTACGTCTGCCGATAATCTTATCGATGTCCATTTCGTTGTTGGTGATTATGTATTCATACTCGACATCCATGTTGCTTGCGATATAAACTCCGCCGCCCAGCACAACGAAAACAAGCAGTATCAGTGAGTATGCAGCAAAAATGATGCTTAGGAACATCAGTACGCTTGCAATAAGTATAGCGGCGAAAGATATCAACAGTTTTTTTGCCTTGTCAGCGCCTGTTGACGGACGGCTGACAAGCTGCTCGGAATAGGTATCCATATTATCTCCTTGATTTGTGACCAATAAAATGATCACTAGTATGTTATGATTACTTAATTATAACATAATATAGCACAAAAATCAATAGGTTTTTTATGTAATTCGCATAAATTTTCTGATAATTATTGTTGAAAAACCACTTGCAAATAAAAAATAGGTGATAAAGAACAAATCCTATTGCTTTTTTTGAATGAATTTGATATAATAAAATAGTACGTTTATACGCATTTTATATTGAAAAGGGGTATTTGTATGCCTTGTTTCGCTGAAAAAAAGCGAATCGTAATAAAAGTTGGCAGCTCTACACTGGCATATCCGACAGGCCATCTTAATATAAGAAAGTGCTATGAGCTTATTGAGGTAATGTCCGATATCAAGAATTCGGGCAAGGAGATAGTTTTTGTTACCTCAGGCGCTCAGGGCGTTGGCGCGGCGCGTGCAGGTCTGCCGAAAAAGCCGACCGATATGCCATCCAAGCAGGCTTGTGCTGCTATCGGACAGTCGGAGCTTATGACATTCTACAGCGAGAATTTCGGTAAATTCAACCACAAGGTCGCTCAGCTGCTGCTGACGCGCGATGTCATCTCCAACAAGGAGCGTAAGTTCAATGTAGTGAATACTTTCGACAAGCTGTTTGAGATGGGCATCATACCTATTATCAATGCAAACGATGCTGTGTCGATAAAGCAGCTTGATTTTGATGAGAATGACACGTTGTCTGCTATCGTTGCTTCTTTGTGCGAGGCTGACCTGCTCATCATGCTCACCGATGTTGACGGTCTGTACGATGGTGACCCGAAGCTGCCGGGATCGAAGCTTATCAAAGAGGTGGATGCAATCACGCCCGAGATCATTTCCGTAGCACAGGGCGCGGGAAGCAATCTTGGCTCAGGCGGAATGCTGACAAAGATAGAGGCTGCAAAGATCGCGACCGAAGCAGGCATCGACACTGTTATCATCAACGGCGACAGTCCGATGAAGCTGTATACGCTGTTTGATTGTGACGATGCTATCTATACATATTTTAAAGCTAATTTACAGTGAGGTCTGATATGGAATATATTGAAGAACTTGGTTACAAAGCAAAGGCTGCCGAGCCTGTGATCTCGTCCCTTAAAGTGTCTGAAAAGAACAGGGTGCTGGCTGAGATAGCAAAGCGCCTGCGCCGTGACAGTGCGGTTCTTATCGAGGCAAACGCCCTTGATATCGCTGCTGCTGAGAAGAATGGTATGAGCAAGGCACTGATAGACCGCCTTACACTTACCGAGGCGCGCATCGAGGGAATGGCTGATGGTGTTGACAAGGTAATCGCATTGCCCGATCCCGTCGGTGCAGTTATCGGCGGAAACGAGCTTGCTAACGGAATGCGTGTTGTTAAGAAGCGTGTTCCTATCGGCGTTATCGGAATCATTTTCGAGTCGCGCCCTAACGTAACTGTCGATGCTGCCGCGCTTTGCTTCAAGGCAGGAAACACCGTTATCCTGCGCGGCGGAAGTGACGCGATAAATTCCAACAAGGCGCTTGTTTCACTCATGCGCGAAGCTATCAGGGATTGCGGATTTGACGAAAACGCCGTGCAGCTTGTTGAAGATACATCGCGTACTGTTGCGAATGCAATGATGAAGCTCAACAAGTACATCGACCTGCTTATTCCCAGAGGCGGCGGCGGACTTATCCGTGCAGTCATTGAGAATGCCACTATTCCTGTTATCCAGACAGGCGAGGGCAACTGCCACGTCTATGTTGACGCTTCGGCAGACCTTGATATGGCAGTCAGCATAGTTGACAACGCCAAGACCCAGCGCCCCTCCGTTTGCAACGCTATCGAGAATATCCTCGTTCACGAGAGCATCGCCCCCGCTTTCTTTGAGAAGCTGGATAAGCTTTGGCAGGGCAGGGTAGCTGTTGTTGGCGATGAGGCTACCTCCAGGCATATCACTGTTGAAAAGATCGCTGAGGACAGCGATTATGCAACAGAGTATCTTGATTATAAGCTCTCCTCCAAGGTCGTAAGTGGTGTGGAAGAAGCGATCGCACACATAAACCGTTTTGGTACGCGGCACAGTGAGTGTATCGTTACATCTGACCTGCATAATGCCGAGCTTTTCCAGAAGATGGTCGATGCTGCGGCGGTGTATGTGAATGCAAGCACACGATTTACAGATGGCTTTGAATTCGGACTTGGTGCTGAGATAGGAATTTCTACACAGAAATTACACGCAAGAGGCCCGATGGGACTTGAAGCGCTTACCACATATAAATATCTTATCAACGGCGACGGTCAGATAAGAGGGTGACGGAAAGGAAGATATATGGCGAAAAAAAGAAAGAATTCCGCTCCAAAGCCCAAGCAAGAGGGCGAAAAGGTCATCAATCAGCTTCTCGGTTCGCTTGACGATGATAATGACATCGAGGGTGATATAGCTGAGCTTGGTACAACAGCCGCTGAGCAGATAGAACCCGAGATACCTGAGCCTGTAAAGAAAAAAAGGTTTTTCTTTGGATTTGCTGTCTTTATGATCATCATGGCGGTGATCGGCTGCATCTCAACAGTTCGATTTGCGGTTAATTTCACTGAAAAGCTCGTAGATAATACATCGCTGAAAAATGAATTTGCACAGTTCATTTTTCCCGTGGTCGTAAATGATATCGCGCCCTTTGAAAATACCAGCGAGATACCGAACACATCCAAGATAACCTGCGCGATGTGGAATATCCTTATAAAAAAGGATACCACACCTTATGCTGACGGTATGGGCGGACTTATCATCCCTGAGTATGATGTTATGCAGTCCTGTAAGGAGATATTCGGTACGACGATCACAATGGAACACCAGTCAGTCGGCACAGGTGAGATCCGTTTCATTTATGACAGCGAAAAACACGTTTATTCCGCAAATAAGAATATACGTTATCTGACTTATGCGCCTCAGATCATCGAAATGACATCATCTTCTGACGATACCTATAAGCTGATCGTCGGATATCTGCCGCCTGCGCTTGCAACTGTTACAGGTATAAGCGGCATGGAAGTGGTTCCTGAGAAGTATATGGAATACACCATTTACCGCTGGGGCGGCACGAATACATTGATGTCAGTTGCATTCTCGGATTATTCGCCCGAAACTGAGGAAGCGGTCAACGCCCTTTGATATCGATCAGAGCGTAACAAAGTAAATTATGCCATAAGGCTAAAAATATTCCGTTTAGGAAGGAATGGACAACATGAAAGAACAGTTATCAAACATTAAGGAGAATGCTTTAGGCGCTGTTGCGGCTTGCTCTGATCTCAAAGAGCTGGATGCACTCCGCGTAAAGTTCCTTGGCAAGAAGGGTGAGCTTACCGCTATCCTTAAGCAGATGGGCGGACTTTCCGCTGAAGAGCGACCTGTTATAGGTCAGCTCGCAAATGAGGTAAGAAGCGCTATCGAGTCTGCTATCAAGGACAAGACAGATGCGCTCAAGTCTGCTGAAACAGAGCTCAGACTCAAGTCTGAGGCAATAGACGTTACCATGCCCGGTAAGCGTTTTGCAAACGGCAAGCGTCATCCCATGAACATCGTGCTTGACGAGCTTAAGGGTATCTTCCGCGGTATGGGTTACACCGTTGTTGACGGCCCTGAGATCGAAACCACAAATTATTGCTTCGATATGCTGAACACTCTTGAGGGTCATCCCGCACGCGATCCTCAGGATACATTCTACATCACAGATGATGTCATTCTGAGAACACAGACATCCTCTGTACAGATCAGAGAGATGCTGAAGAATAAGCCTCCAATAGCTATCATCAGCCCCGGTCGTGTTTACAGACGTGATGAAGTTGACGGCACACATTCTCCAATCTTCCATCAGTGTGAGGGTCTTGTTATTGACAAGAACATCACCTTTGCCGATCTCAAGGGTACTCTGGAGGAGTTCGCTAAGCGTCTTTACGGCGAGGGTATGAACCTCAAGTTCAGACCGCATCATTTCCCGTATACAGAGCCAAGCTGTGAGATCGACTTCCAGTGCTTCCGCTGTGGAGGCAAGGGCTGTCCTCTCTGCAAGGGCGAGGGTTGGATAGAGATCCTCGGTGCAGGCGTCGTTCACCCCAAGGTGCTTGAAAACTGTGGCATCGACCCTGAGGAGTACAGCGGCTTTGCTTTCGGTATCGGTATCGAGCGTATCACCATGCTGAGATATGAGATCGAAGATATGCGCCTGCTGTATGAGAACGATATGCGTTTCTTAAAGCAGTTCTAAATTAGAGTGACATAAGGAGAATAAAACAGTGGATCTTTCAATGAAATGGCTTAACGATTTCGTTAAGACCGATATGCCTATAAAAGAATTCTGCGACGGCATGACCATGAGCGGAAGCAAGGTCGAGACCTATTCTGTTCAGGGCGCGGATATCACGAATGTCGTAGTCGGCAAGTGCGTTGCTATCGAAAAGCACCCCGATGCCGATACGCTCTGGGTATGCAAGGTGGATGTAGGTGCTGCAGAGCCTGTACAGATCGTAACATCTGCACAGAACGTGTTTGAGGGCGCTTTCCTGCCTGTGGCACTGCACGGAGCTACCTGCTACAACCACAAGGACATGAGCTTCATGAAGATAAAGAAGGGCAATATGCGCGGCATCAAGAGCGAGGGTATGATGTGTTCCTATGAGGAGCTTAATCTCACTCTTGCTGATGTTCCTTATTCCAGCGCAGAGGGTATACTTATCCTTAATGACGACCCTGACTTTGACAAGATGAGTGTCGGTATGGACATCCATGACGCGCTTGGCTTCAACGATACGACTGTTGAGTTCGAGATAACCAACAATCGCCCTGACTGTCTTTCTGTTCTTGGTCTTGCAAGAGAGGCTTCTGCTACATTTGACCTGCCTTTCAACTACACAGAGCCTAAGTTCAGCGGTGTTGACGGCAAGGCATCTGACTATATCGATGTTGAGGTCAAGAATCCCAAGCTCTGCTCGCGCTATATGGCAGCAGTTGTAAAGAATGTAAAGATCGGCCCCTCTCCGCGCTGGATGGTAGAGCGCCTGAACGCCAGTGGAGTAAGAGCTATCAATAATTTTGTAGATATCACAAACTTTGTAATGCTGGAGTATGGTCATCCTATGCATGCATTCGACCTGCGCTATGTTGACGGTGCAAAGATCGTTGTTCGTAACGCTGAGCAGGATGAGAAGATAACTATCCTCGACGGCTCTGAGGTTACACTCAGCTCCGAGATGCTGGTTATCGCCGACAGCAGCAAGCCTATCGCTGTTGCAGGCGTAATGGGCGGAGAGTACAGCGGTATCATGGAAGATACGCAGACAGTAGTATTTGAGGCAGCGTGCTTCGACGGCGTATCTGTTCGTATGACTGCAAAGAATATCGGAAAGCGTACTGACGCGTCCTCCAGATTTGAAAAGGACATCGACCCAATCAATGCAAAACCTGCACTTATGAGAGCGTTGGAGCTTGTTGAGATGCTTGGATGCGGCGAGGTAGTACGCGAGTATATCGACGTTGACAACATCACTAAAAAGCCTGTTACATTAAAGCATGATGCTCAGTGGATAAGCGACCACCTCGGTATCGAGATACCTGAGCAGCAGCAGATCGACATCTTCAAGAAGCTCGGCTTCACTTATGAGGATGGCTATGTAACAGCACCTAATACCAGAATTGACATTGAGCGTCAGTGTGACCTTGCAGAGGAAGTAGCGCGCATCTACGGCTACAACAAGATACCGTCCACAGTTCCTAAGCTGTCCTCCAACAGTAAGGTGACCCCTGCTCAGGCATTCGAGAAGAAGATCGTTGATATCATGATCTCTCAGGGCTTCTATGAGACTATGACATTCAGCTTTATCTCGCCTAAGTCCTATGAGAAGCTGATGCTCAGCGAAGATAAGAAGAACAGCATCGTACTGACAAATCCTCTCGGTGAGGATACAAGTGTTATGAGGACTTCAATGCTACCCTCTCTTATGACCTGTGTTTCTACGAATGTTGCAAGCAGAAATCTCTCTGCACGCCTGTTCGAGATAGGCAGAGTATTCACTCCTACAGATGACAGACTTCCTGTCGAGGAGGATGTACTTGGTATGTGCTGCTACGGCGCTGACGAGGATTTCTATTCTATCAAGGGCGTTATCGAGGAGATACTCGACGACATGGTGATCGATGCGAAGTTCGTTCCCGTAAAGGATAACAGAACTTATCACCCTGGCAGATGCGCTGACATCGTATGCGGTGATGTCGTGATCGGTACAGTAGGAGAGCTTCATCCCACAGCAGCTGAAAACTTTGATGTTTCCTGCCGCGTATATGCTGCAGAGCTTTACATGGGCAAGATGTTCGATAACCGCGGCGATGAGCGCAAGTACAAGCCGCTCCCCAAGTATCCTGCAATGACGCGTGACCTGAGCCTGCTTTGTGATGACGAGGTCACATCTGATACGATAATCGACATCATCAAGAGCAGTGCAAAGTTCCTTGAAAGCGTATCCATCTTCGATATGTACAAGGGCGAGCAGGTTCCTGCAGGAAAGAAGAGCCTTTCTTATAAGATGGTTCTCCGCAAGGACGGCACAATGACTGACGAAGAGGCTGACAGCAGCGTTGAGCGTGTACTCAAGGCTCTTGCAGAGCATGACATAGTTCTCAGAACTTGATCGGGAGGAAAACTAATGATATTCAATATGAAAAAGGCTGCAGCTGCAGCAACAGCGATCGTATGCGCTGCCTCAATGTGCGGCTGTGCTTATGATTCTGGTTATATAGGCACTGTAGACGGTACTGAGGTTCGCAACGGTGTGTATCTCGCATATATGATGAGAGCATACAGCAACAGCCGCGATGAGATCATCGAGGCTAAGGAAGCTCAGGGCAATACTTCAGAGGTCGGAGATGTGTTTGTAGAAACTATTAACGGTAAGCCTGCAAACGACTGGATAAAGGAAGACACCGTTAGACTTATCAGACGCCACATGGCTGTACAGAAGCTTTTTGAAAGCAAAGAGGGGCTTGAGCTGACCCAAGAAGAGATAAGCAAGATTTCCAGTGACCTTAACAAGACATGGGATGCTGAGGAGATAGACTACTATGGTATCGGCTATATGATGGCTGTTTCGGGTATCTATGGCACTGACACCATGGGCGAGTACTACGAGAGCGTAGGAATCGGCTTGGAGTCCATGAAGGAGCTTGATCTTAACAACCTCAGAGAGGAAAAGCTCTTCAATAAGCTTTATGATACAAATGGTGAAACACCCGTAACTGACGAGGAGTACAATAAATATCTTTCTGAAAATTACGCTGTTGTAAAGTATATTGAGCTGCCTTATATGGATAAGTATGATCTCAGTCTTACTGATGAGGCTGATATACAGGTGGTAAAGGATAAGGCTAACAGCTATGCTGACAGACTTAACAACGGCGAGAGCTTCTTTGATATCCGCTACGAGGTCGATCTTGCAGAGGCACAGGATGAAGCTGCAGTTGAAGCAGAAAACGCATTCGAGGATGAGACCTTCGAAGCTCCTACCGAGGAAGAGTTCGATGCAGCAATAAATGAGGCTATTGCAGGTGCTACAGCAGAGAAGTACGAGAATGACGCTGATGTGGAAACTGTTATCAGCAAGGAGTATTCTTCTCTCGATGCAGAGCTTACCGAATACATCTGGAACTTAACTGCTGACGATAAGGCTACTGTATTTGA